>DMSR01000159.1 GCA_003457145.1 Bacillus sp. (in: firmicutes) | reverse complement strand
GACATTTGAAGAAATGGAAGTTCTCGTCAGCTTGCTGACAAGAACTTCCATTTCTTCAAATGTCGGCACAAGTCTTTCCATTCCCATGACTGTGATTTGGGTTTTTGGAAGGGAAGTTACCAGGTCCGCGTTTCCTTCATTGGTCACAAGGCTGAACGAACCAGTTTCGGCAACGGCAAAATTGCAGCCAGTTATGCCGATATCTGCTGACAAGTATTCCTGGCGCAGCATTTCACGAGCATGCCAGGCCAGTTCTTCAGGCTTCTCGGTTTTTTGATAGCCAAGCTTCTCAGTAAAAACATCACGGATTTGTTCTTTGTTTTTATGCAAAGCAGGAACGACGATATGGGATGGCGGATCATGGTCATCAACTTGAAGAATGTATTCCCCAAGGTCCGTTTCGATGACCGTGCAGCCTGCCTGTTCAAGCGAGGCATTAAGGTTTATTTCTTCAGTCACCATCGATTTTGCTTTTACGACTTTTTTGGCGTTTTTCTTGGCAACAACCTCTTTAATATAGTCATTTGCCTGTTCAGCGGTTTGGGCAAAGAACACATGGCCGCCTCGTTTTGCTACATTTTCACTAAGCTGCTCCAAGTAGTAGTCCAGGTTTTCCAGGACATGCTGACGAATTTCTTCACCATGCTCACGCCATTCCTCCCAGTTGCCCAGTTCATCAGCTGCATCCTGTCGTCGGGTTCCCATTCGCTCCTGGGCACCGGCAACGGCACCGCGCATGAATGCATCATTTAAACCAGTATTCACGCGGTCTTTGAAATTATCAGTTCCTATCTTCATTGCCATATGAAATTCCCTCCTTTTTCCTTAGGTAACATATTGGGACAAGACTTTTTTACGACTATTCAAAACTTCAGCAATATGGAGTACCTTTATAGGCTTGCCTTTTCTATCAATTCGTCCGCCAATATTTATAAGGCAGCCAGCATCTGCACCAATTAAATAATCTGCTCCAGTTTCTTCAACATGCATGACCTTTTCATCAACCATTTGTTCAGAAATCTGGGCCATTTTAACAGAGAAGGTCCCGCCGAATCCGCAGCATTGCTCTTTGCCAGGAAGCTCAGTGAACTCGAGGCCTTTTACATTGCTTAATAAAATCATCGGCGCCTTTTTTACACCTAGTAATCTAGTCATGTGACATGAAGTATGGTATGTAACCTTGCCTTCAAAACGGGCACCGACATCTTCGATTTTTAGGACATCTACTATGAATTGAGTCAGCTCAAATGATTTTGAAGCCAGCTCTTTTGCTTTCGGCTCCCAAACTGGATCGCCCTTGAAAACATGGGCATACTCATGGAACATGGTGATGCACGAGCCAGAAGGGGATACAACGTATTGGGCATCTATAAAAGTATTAATCATCGATTTCATTGATTCTTTTGCTTCTTTAACATAGCCGCTGTTGTAGGCGGGCTGACCGCAGCAAACCTGTGATTCGGGAAAATCAATTTCGCATCCAAGGCGTTCAAGCAGCTCTACCGTCGCTTTACCCGCACTGCTCTGAAACATATCGACTAAACAAGTTGCAAAAAGGGTAACCTTCATGATTCAACCTCTTTCCTAAACTTTTATATAGCTTTTAATTAACAGGTCATCTGATGACCTGAAAATCAAATAGCCTAATTAATAATAATAGTACTATAAAAATATATTTTTATGAAAGGGTTTTCAGGTTTTTTTTTAAAAAAGCTTTATTCATATATACGATTTTCCCATTATTGAACATTCCTTCGAGAGATTCCAGAGTTATGAGTTTGTGAAAAACGGTAAAAATTAAAAAGTAAACTTTTCATCCTCAATGGTACGAAAAAAGCCTTGAAAAACAGCGCGCAAAAAAAATTTGAATAGATCTGTGAAAAAAAACAGAACCACACTTCCAAATGAAGTGTGGTCAGTTTAATTCATAAAGATTTTGCCTGTTTAATGTACTTGTGCAGAATGTCCTCTACATTTTCGATGTGGTTAAGCATCAGGCTGCTTGCTTGTTCAGCGTCCTGTTCCTTTATTGCCTTATATATGTCATAGTGCTCATCATACAGCCTATCCGTGGTTGTTTGCTTTGAGTACAGCCAGAGCTTGCGGGTTTCTTTCATCGTTTCGCCAATCAAGCCGGAAACATGGTTCATCAAGCTGATCAACAAGGGGTTCTGCGAGCTTTCAGCAATGGCTAAATGAAACTGCAGGTCAGCTTTTTCTCCAAGCTCTTCATCGCCGTTAGCCTTCTGCATTTCCTTCAATGCCTCTTCCATAGCCAAAAGCTGTATATCACTTCGCTTTTGAGCTGCTGATGAGGCTGTTCCTACCTCGAGTATTTTCCGGACTTCCAAAAGATGTGCAATATCCTCGGAGTTCATCAAAATTGCCGTTGATAATGGAAAATTAATCTGATTGGTATCAAATCCTTTGACATATGTTCCTTCACCTTGCCTGATTTCAATCAGTCCCATCGCTCTTAAGGCAGTGAGGGCTTCCCGGATTGCTGATCGGCCAACATTGAAATTTTCTGCCAGCTGCTGGACAGAATCAAGTTTATCTCCCGGCTGCAGTTGTCCGCCACGGATCATATCGTAAATTGTTTCGGCTACCTCTTCATATATTTTTTTAGGTTTAATTTTTTTGTATTGCAAAGTAAAGCCCCCATAAAGTGTTTTCAGTTCTCAATACTCTCATTATACAATTATTCTCTATGTGAGGAGTAATGAATCACCCTGAAAGCAATTTTTAAAAAGGATTTTCCATTGGAAGTTCCATTGCAAGATTGAGATATTTTACATTTTTCATGAGAAAAACATTGAAAACATGATGAAGTGTCCCCTATAATTCTTTATATCAACTAGTTAATGACCTAATCATCAGATGACCTTACCTAGTAATTGTAAGCGATTTCTTTTTGAACTTGATTCTGCTTTAAAAAAGTGTGTTAGTAATTCGTTTACATCTTCATTTCAAGGTCAACGCAGGCTCATCAACATCAGAACTTGATTTTATTAATAAGGGGGAAATACCATGCTTCCAAATACCGTTAAAGAAAAGATAATCTCGGTTGTATCGCCAGCTAATTATGATGATTCGAAAACAGGACGGTTGGTTTATTCATATGATGCCACACCAAATTTTCAATCGATGCCGGACGCAGTTGTCAGTCCAAGAAATAAAGAAGAAATATCGCAGGTCGTTAAAATTTGCAATGAAAATAAAATTCCGATTGTGCCGCGGGGCTCGGGTACAAATCTATGTGCAGGCACCTGTCCCACTGAAGGGGGAATCGTGCTCCTATTTAAACATATGAATAAAATCATCGAG
>DMSR01000349.1 GCA_003457145.1 Bacillus sp. (in: firmicutes) | reverse complement strand
TTGTTCTAAATAAAAAACGACATCAATCAACAAAATTCTGTATTGAGAACAAAAGCGGTTTATAATAATATAGAATTAGGTTAAATACTAGGGAGGTTTTTATGGATACTTGCTATAAGTCTTTACCATTTGTTATCAAACGGGCTGATCGCTTTTTTTTACGTTTAAAAGGGTTAATGTTCAGAAAAAGGAATTTAGACGGGGAAGGACTCTGGATTACTCCTTGTAATTCTATACATATGTGCTTTATGAACTTTGCNNTTGTCAGTCCAGTTAGGGGAGCTCATTCTGTAGTCGAGCTGCCAATGGGTACAGCAAGAAAATATGATTTGCAATGTGGAAACTACTTGCAGCTCTAGTATTAGAAAAGATGGTCTATAACAAAAAGTCCTTCCTGCTTTCATGCCAGGAAGGACTTTTTACTATGAGAAGAACAATAAGTTCTATATAAAGAACAACGAACGCTAAAAAAATCACCCTACTTGTTCTATATGATATTCCCTGCCCGTTCTGGCAACCTTGTTCCATCCTTCCTTATTTACAAAGTATTGAACAGTTCCAATTAGAAAGAAATAAATTAACATTAATCTAAAGAAAAATAAGTCTAAAAATAAAGTCAAAACTAAAAGTCCACTATCCTTAAAACTGAATCGGTTACCGTATTTTATAGCTTTTGCTAAGGAGATCAGGCTGTATGACAGGTTGATAAATAACGAAAGGGTCAATAAGAAGATGACGAAAGGTGAATAATCATTTAATAGAACGATATAAGTAAGACTGCTTACCGTTAATATCGAGCAAATTACTCCCGTAAACAATGCATCTGCCAAAAGAAAGAACGAAATTGGGTTTTTAAAAAATGTTGTAAAAAACTCCTTAAAGTAAAGCACCATACAATCGGTAAAAGCTTTTTGCCACCTAGTTCTTTGCTTTATGAGATCCCCCCAACTTTCTGGGACTTCCGTATAACAAATGGCTTCGGGTATAAAGATGACTTTAAGATTCCGTCTCTTGTTTTTATAATTCTGTATCTTAATTGTTATATCAATATCTTCTCCCACCGTTTTCCTATAACCCCCAACGCTGATCAGGACATCTCTTTTAAATGCACCAAACGCTCCAGAAATAATAGATAGAGCATCCACCTTAGACAGAGAAGTTTTGTAAATATAGAATCCTTTAAAATAATCTAAAATTTGCAGCCTTATAATAGATTTCACTTTTAAGCTCGGTTTTAGCACGCCTCTTTGATACTTTCTTCCCTGTAACACGTGAACCATTCCGCCCGCAGCAATAAGGTTGGGATCCTGGAAAGCACGGTTTATTATTGGCAATGCCTGCTCATCCAGAATACTATCAGCATCCAGAGTGATGACAATATCATTTGCAGCATACGAGATTCCGGCATTCAATGAATCCGCCTTGCCCCCATTCATTTTGTCAATGACAATAACCTTCGCATGATTTTGGGATTTGTAAATACCTTTGATTGGCATAGCTTCTAAGCTGCCCACTCTATCTTTATTAATTAATTCCAGATCAAGCAGCTGTTTCATTTTTTCAAAAGTACGATCTGTGGAACCATCATTGATTAAAATCAATTCATAATTAGTATAGTTTAGTTGCCCTATTCCTTGTATGGTTGTTTCGATAATCGATTCTTCATTGTAGCAGGGAACTAAAATACTTATAGATTCTTCATTTAAAGATAATTTTCTTTTTAAATAATAGGGTTGACTCTTTTTCAAATTCAGTGAATTTAATAGATGAAAAATAGGAAACGCCAAACAAATACCAATGATTATAAGGTTGGTAATACTAAATAGATCCATCATGCCCAGTCCCCTTTTGATAGATTTTCACATAGTCAATCGAAAATTCAGCAGGAAAAACAGTCTTTTTATCAGGATTTCCTGGCCAATTCCCGCCAATCGCCAGGTTGATAATTAAATACATCGGGACATGAGCATGATGGTTCTTCAATTCGAATACAAGTTTGTTATCCACATACCATCTTATTTCTTCCGGAGTCCATTCCAAGCCATATAAGTGATCACGATCAATGTCTTTTATCCGGGCAGTGCCATGGGCTGTTTTAAGGTTTCCGTTGTCTCGCCAATGGTGGACCATATAAGCCTTTTCCGGTTCATGCCCAACCACCTCAAAAATATCTATTTCCGGCAAATGATCCTCCCCATCGGATCTTAGCAGCCACATGGCAGGAAACAGCCCTTTTCCCACCGGATATTTACCTTTAATTTCAATCTTTCCATAAAGCAAATCAAACTTGCCCTTTGTCTGGACCAATCCCGAGCTATATTTCGATCCCTCTTTCAGCCCTGTTAAAAAAAGACGGCCATCCTGGACTTTAACATTACCTGATCTGTAGGCTTGCAGCTCATTATTATAATTTTCCTCTCGGTTTAAAACTTCCCATTTCACTGGGTCAACACTGGAGCTATTAAAATCATCCATGAATACGAGATTCCAGCCAATTTCTTCAGGTTCCACTGTATTGTTCTCTATTAAGTTATTTTTAATGAATAAAAAGGTATCCGCTCCTTTTGTTTGCTGATACGTAGTTATGCCTAAAGGAAGGAGATACATAAGGAAAATGATATATAGCAGTAAAATAATATACTTTTTCATACTTCCCTCTCCCACCTCATTTGTTCATTATATAGAACATAAATCGAGTATAAATCAATAAAAGGGAAAAGAAAAGCACATCATTAGCTTAAATAACCTCAATAAAGAACGTTATTCTTTATTTTTCTAAGTATTTCTCGGATTTTCATGGATTTTTGTTTTATATATAGAACGGTTTAAGGTTTTAGGGCCTTTATGGAATTTTCAGGGATTTACAGTGGCTAATAGTTCTTGCTATTGATTCTAAAACATTTAATGCGCCTTCCTTCGAATATTTGAAAGAAAAGTATATGCTGGTGAGGTTAAAATGTAATATAGAAAAGTAAACGAGGGTTTTTCCGGAGGAAAAGAAGGTTATAACAATCAGAAGGTAACCATAAGCCATGTAATATGCAGGGCAAAAACCACGGAGTAGAAAACTGCAGCGATAATAGTTAACCCTTAATAACGCGGAACTTGGGACTTCTTAAACGCTATGAACAAATCTAAATTGATTGAAAGCGATGTACTAATAAATAGAAAGACCAGAGGATTTGTTTTATATAACCCGCCATTAGAGGGTTCAGATCTTCTATATAGGAAATCTGGAGGCCAAAATAAGTCATAATACCATCGATGAAATTTAATAGAGACAGGTAATGGAAGAAAGATTCATTTTGATTTTCCAATCATTATTTTTGAACCAATTCAGCAACACTTTTCTCATCCATTACCCGATATAAAAGTTTGGGTAACCCTTCTCATGGCACGGGCTAATCCGGACTGCGTTTTGACAAAATAATGTTTGTGGATAATCCAGTAGACAACTAATATCCCCACGGTGTTCTTAACCAGGTCAACTACCGAAGCGGAACGGTATGGGACGTACATTTGATGAACTTCATCAATGACTCCATAAGTGATAGCCAGGGTAACGGCTAAAACTTCTTTCCAATGAGTTAGCCTTCCAAAGGCTAGAAAGACAAATATAAATAATAAATATAAGATGCCGAATTCAAACAAATGGGCCAACTCCAGAATAATGCCAAAAAACAATATCACCTGTAAACTGATTTGTGAGGAAAGAGTACTCAGCGATTCGAGATTAAAGTAACTTGACTGTATCCAGATCAAACTCATATAGATAATCGGTAACATGGCAATCAGGCTTCGTGAAAGCAAAATCAGTAAAACCCCCCTTCCAGATCAAGCTGTACCATAATGAACAACCATTATGGCGCAGCTTCCATTTGATTCTTCAGCAGCTTGCCGAATACACTTCTTTTTTCCATTGCTAACTGTCCAAACCTGCCTTTTTGAATGATCCGGCCCTCCTCCAATACAATAACCTGGTCAGCATTACGGATTGTCGAAAGTCTGTGGGCAATTACTATGATAGTCATCTTGCCTTTAAGCCTTTCCAGTGCCTCCTGAATCTTCGCCTCATTCTCCGTATCCAAAGCACTTGTCGCTTCATCAAGGACAAGTATGGATGGATTCCGAAGAATCGCTCTCGCAAGGACAAGCCGCTGGCGTTCTCCGCCTGAAAGTCTGATTCCCCGATCGCCGATAAGTGTATCCAAACCATCTGATGCCTTCCTTACAAACTCAGCAGCCGATGAAAATTCCAACGCATTCCATAACTCTGCCTCTGTAGCATCAGGGTGAACGAGCAACAGATTTTCTCTGATACTTTCGTTAAAAAGGAAAGGTTCTTGCGGAACATAGCTGATGGCTCTTCTATAAGCTATTAGATTATCATTTGATAGTGGCCTGCCATCAATCAGAACATCCCCAAGCTCAGGTTTATTCAGTCCCATAAGCAAATCGATCAAGGTGCTTTTACCTGCCCCAGATCGTCCGACCACCGCAGTCATCTCATTAATTGGAATGGTTAAATTAATAGTATCCAAGGCATAGTCTGCTTTATCCTTGTGATAGCGAAAGGACACATTGTGGCATTCAATTCCTTCGTGAATTTCTAACGGTTTAACTGATCCATTATCCAATCCTGCAAACTCTTTCGCATTTTCACATTCTTTTTGCAGAGCAATCACTGCTTTATATGACGGAATCCTCATCGCCATTTGTTCCATTGACCCCTGGATACCAGCAACCCTTGGCCATAACCTTGAGAAAATGACGATGACGAGCATTAATTGTGCTGGCTGGGCGTTAAAGAGCTTTACAGCTGCAAATAGAAAAATTGCAATCAGAATGGCGGACGCAGATTTATAGTACAGCTGGGATTTAGTGTTCAGCTGTGCATATTCAATCTGTTCGATTTCCATGTTCTTCGTTACTTTACGGAACCACAACATTCTTGTATCTTCCAGACTGTTGCTTTTAATGTCTTTAATGCCATTAATTTGGTCTGTTATACCTGCCAAATACCTTTTTCCCGATACATAGTTCCTACTGCCAAGAGCCATCGACCTTTTAAGAAAACTCCGTGAAAAAAAGAGCAGTGCCAGACCACTGATTAACACAAAGATCGTTATATTAGCAGACAGCCAAAAGGCGATACCGATTTGGATAATCGTAAAAATAAGTGCAGCAATAAATTGCAAGAACGAATGCGTTCCCGCACTTGCTGTGGCAATTTCAGTTGTCAGGGAATTAATAATGTCCGATTTCCGTTTCTTGATAAAAAACTCCCAATTTGCGTGCAGCAGGGCATCATACGTTTCAATGCGCAAATGACGAAAAAAACCATGCTGGATTTTCGTGTTTCGAATCGTTATCTGCCTTTGCAGCACATTCTGCCCAATCACCAAAATAACATATACCCCAAGTATCATCGGCAAACCCAATGTATCAGGGATGTTGTTCAAGAGTTTAAAAATGCTAGCGAGCGGTGTCCCTTGTGTATCCAAATTCACAATCCCGCTCATGCTGATCATCGGGATTAAAAATAGGATTCCGATTCCTTCTAGCAGACTGACAGCAATCATGCCAACGAGATTGATATAAAGAATTTTGCCAGAAAAAGCATGTAATTTTTTCACAAAATATAGAATTGAATCCATTAGGAGATCCTCCTGGCCATTACTTGCTTTCTTGTTTTTCGCCATGCCCACAGAATGGGACGCAAAGGAAAATATAGAAAGTGAAGCTGTTTAGGAAGCGGTAAAGTCTCTGCATCTTCCGGATAGGGATAAAGGAAACTAAGTATAAATAAGGCCTTTTGCTTTTTTGACATTAAAGAAAATAAGTGTTGCTTGTGATATTCAGCTACATCATCAGGAACAGGGTCAGTATGTAAATTCGCCATTCTTTCTAGATAGAATATAGCTTCCTGTGCCAGCTTTTTGGATTTACTTGCGGATACTAAGGCCCTCGCTGCCTCAGGTAAATTAGGATTTAACAATTCGCTGGCCAAAATAAGCGCCTGTCCGCCAACGTCAACACTGCTGTATTTCCCAAAAGTTTTCTTTAACACTTGCCAATCCATATCTTGATTTAACATTTGTGCAATATCCGTCAGCCAACGCAGGCGGGACCATCCATGACGGGCGCCATGAGAAACTAAGAAGGTAAATAAGTCCTCTCTCCCCAGGTAATAAACTGGATTTTTCGTAAGAACGCTCTGACGCTTTCGTTCCCATAAATCAGCGAACATTGGTTCATTTCCTGGCCCAGGGTTAAGCCGCCAGTGGATTTCCAGCTTAATTGGTTTTGTTTCATGGAAATAAGTAACATGATGATGACGCCATTTCCAATCACCCAGAACCGTATGGATGTAATCATCCTTAACGTAGCCCTCCTTAGTAAGCAGCGCATCCGTTCTCTCCAAATCATCTATTGGAATAAGAACATCCAAATCCCCGCAGGTTCTCTTCGAAAGGTCACCATATAAATCTGTTGCAAGGACAGGGCCTTTTAGTACAAGCAACTTAATGTGATTAGCTGAAAATAATGAACTGACTTGCTCCATCTCCGCACTCAATTGCAGCATCCGAAATGTATTTTGTCTGTAATGCAGCTGCATCGTCTTCATTACATAATCTGGTATGAGTCCCTCTTTCACCAACTTCATTTTTGGATACGCGATTGGAAAGATACGATGATGCAACGCTAAGTCTAAAAACAGATTCCAATCCAAATCGTAAAACAATGATTCGCTGTTCAGCAGAACATTCTGCTCATTATTTTTTTTTACTAATTCCAGTAAACTCTTAAGCTCTCTTGGAACACCTGCCAGATTAAGGCTTATATTGTTATCCATTGCTTTCTCCCAAGACTTTATTTAGTTTTACTTCTTTAGCGAATTTGCCCACAACTGAAAATCGTTCCATTCCTTCCGAACCGCTAATATAAAAAGAACCGCTTCGCAGCCAAGCATGGGCAATCATTTTTCCAGCATCATCCCTGGAAGTCCCCAAGTAGAGAGTACTTTCAATTCCCCTTCTTTCCAGCATCCTCATCCCAGCAATCGCCTTTACAAGACATTGGCTTTCCCAAAAGGTATAGGAACTCATGATATGGATGGCTTCCGAAATATGTTGGAGGATTTCAGTATTTACTCTCGAGTTCAGAGGAGTCTCCTCCATATTTGCCCCGAGGGAAGGAGCAACCTTCGAGAAAGGCCTGGCCTTTGCAATTCGCGCTATTCCCAGGAAAACATAAGCTTCTATTAATAAAAGCTTCTTTTCTCTATTTAGGGACAGGAAGTTTTTCACCTTTGTAATCCTCTTTAATGAACTTCCAATAAAAGTCATTTGGCCATCCTGCAACTCTCTTGACTGATGGTTGATAAAATTAAAGAAGTAAGCTCATGCGCGGTAAAATGTGTGGTCGGCCTCTGAAGTTGAAACAGTTCAATTTTATTTACAAAACTTGCCGTCGTATTAAAATGCCATTCCATCAACCCCATAGGACCGATCAGGAAGTTGCGGTATGTATGATAGAACAAGGTATGCAATCGTTGAAGCTTTGAAACAGGAAGAAGTTTGACTTCTTCTTCATCTGTTTTGACTAATTCAAATACTCCAGCAAGCGGGAGAGACTCGTTGAAAAATTGTGATTCTACCGGAACCGCAAACTTCGTCTCCCTGTCAATAATCGGGCGAAGACCATCAGACTCCATCCCAAAGTGGTTGAGGCTCTCCAGCCATAACTTTTGCTGCGGATATGCAGGAGTGACCATTGGAACCCCTTCAGTAATTGTCACCGGAATCACA
>DMSR01000346.1 GCA_003457145.1 Bacillus sp. (in: firmicutes) | reverse complement strand
TGCAACGCTTGCGGAGTTAGCTGTCGGATTAGGACTGAGAATAGCCCTGCCGTGATTAGAGGCTTCACCCCAAGTGGATTAGTTCCACAGTAATGGTTCCCCCGCTCCTATTGGATTCAGCGATTTAGAAATATGAAACTCTTTATTTTAGAGTGTAGTAATGAAAATCTTAAACTGCTGTAATCATACTCCTGTGCCTTTCTCCTTGTAAAGCATCAAAAGCCGGCCAGAATTCACACTTTTAACCAATATGAACGAAAACTGGCAATTTATCACCCTATAGCTCACTGAATCGCATTTTTTCGCTGTTTTTCACTTCTCTGCCGGATAATGAAAAGCATTCAAGCATAGCAGAAAGTCATCAAACGTAACAGATGCCTCTCCCTCAAGTTCACCATTCCCGCTCACACTTGTCATGATGCCATCCTTCCAATGCTGGTGACTATTATTATTAGGATTATAATAATACACCCGCACATTCCCAGATGGATCCACGGCGATTCGTTGAATTAAAATCGAGTGAATTCCAAGCGGTCTGCCATTCCTGCTATAGATTGTTATATCAGCAGGCTGGGGCAGTTCGCCATTAATAATGCTGCCAGCATCAGGGTGGTAAAACATATAGAAAAGGGCGGAAAAGCCACTTTCCTGCTTCCGCTCAGCAAACCCTTCTAACACACCTGCCAAATGGAAAGCAGGATTTAACCATTTATGGGGGCTAGTTCCCCTAAGTATCGAGCGCTTGAAAATTTCGTTATAAATAGCATCAAGGTGAGGAAGCAAAGCTGCAGATATTTCATCTATATGGACTCTGTCCTCCAGTTCCTGTCTCACCAATTCCAGTGAAGATATTGGCTGGCCTTCAAACTCTATCACAATACCTCCATTATTCCGCAAGTCAGTAACCATACGTATTAATTCTTGTGGATACTTTTGAGCAAGATAACTCAGAAGCCGTGTCGCTTGGCATGTAGGGTTGAACCCTTGCGCAACCCCGAGAGGCTGGCCCAGAAGGCTGATGATTCCTGCCAATGTGGAATCTTGATTTAAGTCCGCTGGATCGAAGGCTGAATTTCGTATGAAACCTGCACTTTGAACTTCGTCTGCCTGCAGTTTTAAAAATTGCTCCAACTCTGTTATGACTTCTGCTGTAAAGACGTCTCGTTCAAGCATTCTGTATAAACCGTAAATACTCTGCCTTGTTTTAATCCGGATAGCTGTCTTAATCAACCTCCGGATGAGAGAAAAATTCCTCCTGACCACTTCTCTCACACAGGAGTCCGTACCGAAAAAAACTTCTAACAGGTAATGTTTTTCGCTTGATATATATTGGAGGAAAATCGCTTGAAATACTGACACAAGGCCGGTTTCAAGCATCGAATTTCTTAGCTGTACAGCCTCCCTTAGTAAGAAGAAGTCAGAGGCGTTCTTTAGTTTATCCACATAGTCCCCTTGTGATTTAGCTAATTCCGATGGGTAAAAAAGGGATTGTTCACAGGCATATATTGAAGGATATGGGCTGAGGTTGCTGCCTGTAAGCTTTTTTGAACTTTCAACAATGCTGGTCACTTTGCTGACAACAATAGGTCGCTGCTCAACCAGGTTTTTCACTTCTGCGTCTAATATTGTAAAGATTTCAGGAGAAAAACAATGCTCGGCGATAAACCTTATCAATAGGGCCTCTTGCTCCTCCTTATAAATAAGATAAAGCCGATTTTCCTCCGTCTCCCTCATTGTTAATAAATCGAGGTTTAAGGCAAGCAGCCGTCTTAAATAATCATTTGCTTCCTTCGAGCTTAGGTCTGGGTGAATATACATTCCCCGGGCAACTGCGAGAACTCTAAGAATACTAAGCGTCTCGGCAGCTGCCATATTCCCGCCCGAGGCAAGTGTTCCCCTTGCCAGTTCAGGTCTTAATGTCTTTACTTCGTCCCAGGAACGGCCGAGGAATAGACCTGCCGCTTCAAAATCAGGAGCATGTTTATATAATAATTCCAGACCGCTCTTCTCCCTTTTCAAGATGGCGGCCTCTATTAATACTGGCTCCTGAAAATATTTTTTTTGCTCTCTTGAACTTCTCATCAACTGATGCAGAGCTCTATCGAATGGCGGCTCGGCAGTATTCAATAAAATTCCCATTGTTCATCCCCTTTCCGGTCGAATGGTTTATTCTATGATATTGGTTATCGTCCTCATAAATTACCCTTATATAAAAAAGGCAGTATATTTCTCCCTATTTATTCAATTTAAAATCATACCTTCAATTAAATGGTTTATTAGGAGCCCTTTTCAGGTATTTAAGTAACGTCCTATCATAATTTACTGTTGAACAAAGGATATGTAAGGAGCCTCTGCATAATTAACTGGGATATTCCTAGAATAAGTATGAATTGAGCGAGTAAATAGACGGAGGATACCACTATGAAAAAAGCCATCATCATTGTCAATCCTTCTTCAGGAAAAGAGAAGGCTCGGGATTATGCTGAGAAAACAGAAAACATTCTAAGCAATCAGTATAGTGATATAGTAACCAGGCTGACCGAAAGCGAAGGGGACGCCGCTTCTTTCGCCCGTGAAGCCTGTCAGGAAGGGGTCACAGCAGTCATTGTCATGGGTGGAGATGGAACAGTGAACGAGGCAATCAATGGAATTTCCGATCAAACACATAGACCAAGACTGGGGATTGTTCCTTTAGGCACGATCAATGACTTTGCCAGGGCACTTGATATTCCACTTGAACCATATGAAGCCATTTCAATTTTAAAAACACAATCAACCAAATCAGTTGATATCGGGAAGATTAATGATGCATATTTTGCAAATGTGCTTGCTGTTGGTGCACTTGCTGAGGCTTCTTACAATGTAACGGCAGAGCAAAAAACCAGGTTTGGTCCCCTTGCTTATTTTATGGAAAGTGCAAAATCATTCCTGGGCACCGAAACAATACAATTAAGAGTAGAACACGAAAAAGGGAGTTGGGAAGGAGAGTCTTTCTTATTGCTGGCAGCCCTCACAAATTCAGTTGGCGGGTTTGAAACGCTCGCACCTGATGCAGAAGTCAATGATGGAAAGCTTCATGTTTTTATCGTGAAGCAGTTCTCGTTTCCGAAAATAGCTAAAATCATTCCTTCGCTTTTAAAAGGGGATTTGAAAGAAAGTGAGGAGGTTGAATATGTTCTCACCTCCTTTCTCAATGTCTCATCCACAACAGACCATATGGTGAACATTGATGGTGAAGAAGGTCAGCCCCTGCCTTTTAGCGCAAATGTCTTGCCCGGTCACTTAAATGTATTCGTGCCCGAGACGAAAGAATAATAAAAAACCTGAACGGAATAATTTCCGCTCAGGTTTTATCATTACTTAATGCTGCTGTTGAAGTTGTAGAAGAATTTTGCTGTGATTGAACCATCTTCATTTTCCACGATATTTGTTACGTGAATTCCAGAATCAGCAGGAGTTGCGCTGAAGCCCTTCCAGAAGTAATAAGACCCAGTGTGTACATTCCCTGAAACTGGTGTAATCTTTTTGCCGGTTTTGAAGAAGTCACCTGCGTTACCGCGGTTAACGTTCTTCTCGAGCTCATACAGGCCGTCTGCCTGAAGGACGGATAAACCGTAGTGTGTTACCTCAGTACCGTTGCTAGCTGTTTGTGACTGGTTGAACTGGAAGCGCTTGTTCATCCAGTTTTCAACGTTATTCGGGCGGAAGCCGGCAGTCTGGTATAGGTTGATGATATTTTCATCGACATGCCAAGCAAGTAATCCTTTAGAATCAGCACCCTGACGGATTAAGCCCTGGTTAAAGCCATCCTGCTGAACATTTTCGAACAGGAAGTATTCTGTACCGTTTGAGCCTGGAACTTCCATTTTAACGATGCCATTATCTGCTGTTGCCTTATTGATGGCTGGCAGTGTGATTGTCTTGACGCCATCTTCAGGCTTAACTTCAATTGGATTTACCCAGCCTAAGAAAATTTTTGAGAATGGATCAAAGTGTGTCGGAGAGTTTCCGCCGTAAACAGAGGCATCAGGATAGCGCATCCATGATCCGCCCGCCATCATTGAATAGTTTCCAACACCTTCAGACGTATAAAGTGTATCATAGAAATCCGGCAAACCTAGGGCATGGCCAAATTCATGGGCATATACACCTGTTTGCGCAGGATAAGGTCCTGTTTTCTTTTCTTCCTGGTAAGTCTTAGTTGCTGCATCAAAACCAGCAACGTTACCGCCGATACCCGGCTGGATGTTGTAGTTATTTACAACTACGCCATCATAGGTCATATCTTCTTTTTGTGTTTTGTTAATCCAATCTCCTACACTCATACCTTCATATTGCGCAGCAGTTTTACCAGTTTCATAGTATTTCCCATAGTATAAAGCACTTAATAGGCTCCACTTATGAGACCAGAACTGAGCAGGATCACGGCTGAATTCCGCTCCTGTTCCTTCATGAACAACAAATATATTCGGGACTTGGCCATTTTCTGCATACTTTGAGAAATCAACCTGGTCATCTGCAGCTTTCAATAAATCACGGATGAATTCCCCAGTATGGGCATCTCCGTTTTCATTGCCATTTACATATTTACCGCCCTCTGCATACGTTCCCTCTTGGTCCAGGTAATAGGAAGCGCCCTTCGGCATTTCTACCCAGACAAACTCGGTATTTTCTTTACGCACCAGATTTACTGCACCATAGCTCGATTCCTTATAAGCATTTTGCATGGTTCTGTCTTTCGGTACATCTGGACCGTCGTATTGCTTAAATTGTTCAAGTTCGTATGGATTATATTCCGTTCCAAAAATCAAATCCTCATAGTAATTTGCAGGAACTTGTCCAGGCATATCGCCAACTGGCTCGTCTCCGTCTTTATACTTTGCTAGAAGAACAAGAACTGGAACATCTCCTTTTGACTCTTTATAAGCTACATGATTATCGCCTGGCTCCTGAAACTTCGCACCGTGCTGTGCTGCTTTCTCGGCTGGATCTACCTTTGATAGGTCGATTCCTAATTCCTTTGCTTTATCTGCTAATTCAGGCGCTGCGCCAACATGATCGGCAAGGCTGATTTGATATTTACTTTCCTGTTTAACTGCTGAGTCGGTGCCGCTGACCCCTGCGAATACAGCACTTCCTGCTAACGCAAGTGACAGCACTGAAGTTGATAGGACTTTTAACATGATCTTCACTCCCTATGATTTATTTCTACTGTCTAAATAATATATAAAATTCAGTATATTCTAAATAGGTAAAAAGCTGTATTTAATAAAATATCGCACACGTCTAAAGTCTTATTTTCCAAACAGACAATCGAGAATTTGCAGAGTTCTAGAAAAACAATCAAAAAAAAGGATTATTATTGTAAAAAAACAAAAGACCCCGCAACCGCGAGGTCCTTTAGTAAAACTTATAGGATATCCAACCAAATCTTGATCGCTGTACCTAAAATCAATATCGCTAGAATGTATTGAAGGATTTTCGTATTAATCTTCTTTCCTGCATTTGCGCCAAGCGGAGACGCAATCAGACTCGCTACAACCATAATCAGAGCAGGAACATATTCTACCTGGCCAGTCGTAAGTTTACCGACTGTTGATCCAATAGAGGATATAAAGGTAATCGCCAATGAAGTGGCAATCGTCATCCTTGTAGGAATCTTCAAGACAACAAGCATGATAGGCACTAACAAGAAAGCTCCTGCCGCACCGACAATACCAGCGCCAACCCCAACAATAAATGCAAAGGCTGCTGCAAGCCATTTATTGAAGGTAACTTGATCAAGCGGGATATCATCGACACCCTTCTTCGGTACAAACATCATGATTGCAGCAATCAGGGCAAGAATTCCGTAAACAAGGTTAATGCCGCCTTCAGACATCAATCTTGAACCATAGCTTCCGATCAGGCTGCCGACTAGAATGCTCGAACCCATATAAATGATTAATGTCTTGTTTAAGTAACCGCCTTTTCGGTATGCCCAAACACCGCCAATTGTTGCGAAAAATACCTGTACAGCACTGATTCCTGATACCTCATGGGCACTGAAAGCAGCTAATCCAAATAATGGCGGAATGTATAATAGCATTGGATATTTAATGATTGAACCGCCGATTCCTACCATTCCAGAAATATAAGAACCAATAAAACCAATCAAGAATATGACTATTAAATAGGTAAAATCCATCTGGCTTCCTCCTTAGTAGAAAAGCGCAAGCGCATTGGTCAGCTCCGACTAGTGAAGCGTTTTTTAACTTCTTTTGGCGCTTGAGCTAGACATCTTTATTTGATAAACTCCTTATTTCATAAGAAAAAAGGGAGACAAGCTCCCTTTTTTCAATTACGCCTTCTTCATCCAGAACTTGAACACACCGTTTTCCTCTTCATGCTTAACAAGTTCATTTCCAGTGGATTCAGCCCAGGCCCCCATATCTTTTACAGCGCCTTTATCAGTTGTATGAATTTCAAGAACTTCTCCAGTTTGAAGATCCGCAATTGCTTTCTTAGTCTTTACGATTGGCATTGGACATGCTAGTCCTTTTGCGTCTAATACTTTTGTTACGTTCATTGTATAATTCCTCCTAAGTTGTAATTATCCTTAATTTTTGTCTGGTGTTTTCATTCGTTTAATTAGGGATCCTGCCGGGTTTTACCGCCGGTGAATTGTTCTATCCACTAATTAGAGAATTGATTTATCTTACCGCACAACGGTTTGGCCCGATTTCCATTTCTCTTTGCTTTTCATCATCAGGGGTGATTTTCCCCATATTCGTTTCACGAATTTCCTGGTATGCATTGGGCTGTGGCGGCAGATTTTCAGTAACAAGCTTTCTGAATTCTGCTTCATCCTCAATATTCAGACCATGGTTTTTTGCAAATAGTGTACCTAATTTTTCAGATACGCTGCCGTCTTCGTTCAACTCATCTATGATCATAAAGTGAGCCGGAAGAACAAGCAATTCATCTGAAAGCTGTTTGTATCGAGTGTAAAGTGACTCTCTTAAGTCAGCCACCCAATCTTCCGCTTTACCTGCTAAGTCAGGACGTCCTATTGAGTCAATGAATAGTATATCTCCTGACAGCAAGTATTTTTCATCTACTACAAATGAAGTTGAACCAATTGTGTGGCCTGGTGAATAAAGCGCATTGATTGCAATGTTCGTCTCACCAATTTTCACCTCATTACCATCCTCTAGCGCCTGGTAATTAAAGACAACCTCATCCGCATCCTTTGGAGGCAGCCAGTATGTTGCATTTGTAGTTTCAGCAATTCTTCTGCCGCCGGAAATATGGTCAGCATGCAAGTGAGTATCAAAGACATGCTTGATTTCAACACCCAGTTCTTTCGCAAAATCAACGTAAACATCTGTCATTCTAGTTGCGTCGATTAATGCAGCCTCGCCATTAGAAACGACCATGTATGATAGGCAGCCTTTGCCGATACGGACAAACTGGTACATCGCTCCGCCATCCTTTAAGTCGCCCACTTTAACTGGCTCCAAGTGTTCACTCCAAGCCTTCATGCCGCCTTCCAGATAAGACACTTCCCGCCCAGCCTCTTCAAGCATTTCAGCAATCATAACTGAAGAGCCTTCTTTTGCACATACAACAAGAACTTCTTTATCCGAAGGAATCTGATCCAGGATTTCTTCTACCCCGTCAAGTAAATCAAAGTATGGGATGTTCAGGTATTCGAATTTCTCACCTTCGATTTTCCAATCTTTAAAGTCACTCTCATTGCGGACATCAAGGATAAAGAATGGTTCTTTATTGAATACTTTTTGAGTAACTTCTTTTGAATTCATAGCTTTCATAACGTAAATTACCTCCATGGGTATATTTTTGTCAATAATTACTTAAGGTTTGATTCAGTTGGCCCATTCCATTCAGTCATTCCTGGCACCACGTTCCATACACTTTCAAAGCCTTTGTTTGAAAGTGCTTGGGATGCCATGTCACTTCTGTTCCCTGTGCGGCAAACAACCAGGATCGTCTTCGACTTATCAAGTTCTGGAAGACGGTTCTCCAATTCACCGAATGGAATTGAAACTGCATTAGGAATATGTCCAAATGCGTATTCAGCTGGTTCTCTTACATCAAGGACGACAACATCTTCATTTGCTTCAAGCTTCTTCACCACATCGTCGTTAGAAATAATATTTGGATATTTGGTTTCTTCCTGTTCCTCACCTGATCCGGCTTTGCGAATGTAGTGCTTAAGGACTTCGCCTTCTTCAAGGGTTCCGAGGTATTGGTTGCCCGAGCTCTTTGCCCATGCTTGGATGTCCGCTCTAGAACCTTTATCGGTTGCGAGTACTTCTAAAACCTCACCTGGGTTCAGGGTATTGATTGCTTTTTTGGTTTTGACAATCGGCATAGGGCAAGCTAGCCCTTTTGCGTCGACTGTGGAATTTGTTTTTACAGTTTCCATTGTTTGACCTCCATCTTAATATTAATTAAAACTAACCCTTTAAGGAATACCTATTAGATAAACAGGTTGACGTTGCCATCCTCTGCATCTGCAAGATATGCTGCTACACCTGCAAAGTCAACGCCTTCCATGATCTCCTCATGCTTAAGTCCAAGCAAATCAACTGTCATTTGGCATGCAACTAATTTAACGTCCTGCTCCTTTGCCAACTCGATCAAATCCGGAAGCGGCATGGCGTTATGCTTTTTCATGACATCTTTGATCATCTTCGGCCCAAATCCAGCGAAGTTCATTTTTGATAAGCCCATTTTATTGGCACCTCTTGGCATCATCCAACCAAACATTTTTTCCATAAATGTTTTATCCGCTTGGATTGGCTCATCTTTTCTTAAAGCGTTCAATCCCCAGAATGTGTGAAAAATTGTTACTTCATGATCGTATGCTGCTGCACCATTAGCGATGATATAAGCAGCCA
>DMSR01000395.1 GCA_003457145.1 Bacillus sp. (in: firmicutes) | reverse complement strand
AACTTTCATATCATTCACTCTTTTTCCTGGGCCACTTTAAATACTTGATCCTCGTATGGATATAGAGAAGACCTCACTTCTCGCCATACCTCTGACATATCCAAAAATCAAAATGTTAAAGCAGCCTGAATTATAAATTTCTTCATGAAAGTTTTTGCTTTTTTTCTTATAACTATTCAAAGAGGTGTTTTTTTGCCTTCTAATAAAAATCGGCCCAGTTATACTGGGCCAATTTCAGTCATTTTAAAGGTTTCTATTTCATATATACGCCATTGCTGGTACTAGCGACACGTCCGATCCTGTTTGGTGCATTGAAGCAAGTAATCATTTTTTTCCAAGGCAGTCCTCTTCCTCTTAAATGATTATTACCTAAATGAAACTGCTTATCCTTCCAGCTTTCTAAGCTGCTCCTCGATTTCCATCCAATCGGTAACCTGACCGATAAAAACTAAGTTTAAAGGCATGTTCATGTATTCTTTCATGTACAGCGGCATGCCATATGAATACTGAAACAAATCAGGATACTGTGAATGGCTGAATAAAATATAACCTTTGATTCGGTAGATTGAATCTGGGAGCGATCGTAAAAAATTTTCAAATCTATCCTTGCTAACAGGTTTCTCAAACTGATGTACAAAAGTACTCAATCTCAAATCGGTTTGCACATGTGTATCGATTCTTTCTGCTTTCTTCGTCACTGTCATCGATTCAAGCAGTTTCATCGGCATTTTTGAGAATGAACTTAAAATACATTTTGCTTTAGGATTCAGTGAATGGATATCCATATTTACTTTTGCTTGTTCGGCATCTGTCAGCATATCGGTTTTATTCACAATAACAATATCTGCATGCTTAACCTGTTCAAGAAGCAACTGTTGGACCTGGGGATTGAAGGTATTTCTGTTTAGCCAAAGTGTTCCATCGACAGTGGTAATAATTCCTTTAATTTCAAGCTTTTCCGCAAATAAAGGTGATAATACTGCGTCAAGCACCTCAACAGGGTGAGCAGCACCGGTTGTTTCTATGTAAATCGCATCCAGGGAATGGTCAAATAGTAACCCTTGAAGCTGTGATTCAAGCTTATCCTGAATCGTACAGCAGATACATCCGCCAAGCAGCTCCTTTAAAGGGACATCAGTTTCAACTGCATCAGAATCGATTGAAATCTTTCCAAGCTCGTTCATCAGGACAGCTATCAACCGATCATTTGCCTTTTCATACTGTATAATCTGTTTTAATAAAGTGGTTTTGCCTGTTCCCAGGAATCCAGATAAGATAAAAACCTCAGTTTTTTTCATTGTATTTCCGCCTAACTTTTATTGTAGTAATATGGAAAATCTCCAGCATAAGCTGGAGATTAAATGCTTACTTATTCATTTCCTGCTTCAAGACTTCGATAGCTTTACTGATTTGCGGATCTTCATTTTTTATCTGTTCACGAAGTGAGTTCATTAACTCTACCGTTGAAGCTCCTTTTAAAACACCGGTTTCTTCCAGGTTCTTTGATTTCTGGAATTCCTTAACAGCATTCGCTGTTTTCTCATCAAAGAAACCATCTTCCCTGCCTGGGTCGAAGCCTATGGCTTTCAGCATTTTTTGTGCTGACTTTACTTGTTCAGAAGCAGTTGAAACTGTTAACTCTGTTTCTGGATCGATGAATGGCAGCGAAGCATACTCAGGAAGAGGAACTTCATAGTCAGGTTTTATCCCTTTTTTGTGAATCCAATTTCCATCAGGTGTCAGCCATTTTTCTGTTGTGAATTTCATATTGGATCCGTCTGAAAAATCCTCTGCCCTTTGTACAGTACCTTTTCCAAATGAATTCTCTCCTACTAGTGGGACACCAGCTGATTCACTCACTGCCCCAGCAAGGATTTCCGATGCACTCGCACTTCCTTTATCGATGACAACTACTAAAGGAAGGTCTTTACTCTTTTTATTCTGGGATGCATATTCCTCTACATTGCCTTGACGATCTTCTACCTTAAACAAAACTTTTCCTTCTGGAACGAACAAGCTGGAAATCTTGATTGCCTGGTCGAGAAGGCCGCCGGGATTTTGCCTCAAATCAAGCACAAGGCCCTTCATTCCCTGTTCTTGCAGATCATTCAATACATCTACCAGTTCAGTTATTGTATTTTGTGAGAAATTAGTAATTTGGACTTTGCCAATTCCGTCCTCCAGCATTTCCCCATAAACCGTCTCGATCGGAATGGTATCACGGGTAATCGTTACATCCACAGGCTGTTCTGCACCCTGTCTAAGGATTGATAACTTCACATCAGTCCCTTTTTCTCCCCTGATAAGGGCAACAGCTTCAGTGGAACTCATTCCTTGGAGGCTTTTGCCATCGACTGCCAAAATTTTGTCTTCCGGCTTTAGCCCAGCTTTTTCAGCTGGAGCTCCTTTTAATGGAGTAACTACGACAATGTGACCGTCCCTCTCCTGGATTTCAGCACCAATTCCCTCAAAGGAGGAAGATAGGCTTTGATGAAAATTCTTCGCATCTTCCTGACTCATATAATCCGAGTAAGGATCATCAAGGGAGTCCAGCATTCCATCGATTGCGCCGTTGATTAGCTTTTCCTGGTCAACTTCTTCATAATATCCATTTCTAATGGTGTCATAAGCATCATAGAGCTTTGCGAATTCTTCTCTTTCCCTGATTACCTGTACTGCAGGCTTATCATCACCGAAAGCAAGCGCAAAGGTAGTGATACCTGCTGTTATGAATACCAGGAAAAACAATAGCATCGCAAAGTGGAATTTTTTAATTCGAAGAAAACTACTTTTAGTCTCTGCCTCTGTTGTCTTCTCAGTACCATTTATTTCTTCTTTGTTTTCTTCATTCGTATTTTGTTGATCCAACCCTTTTCACCACTTTCAACTCAAGCTACAAATCCTTAATGATTAGAATAACATTTTTAGATTAAAATTAACAGAAAAATACCGATGGCAACAAAACATGAAAAAAGCAGCGGCACATTAATGCCGCTGCTTCCTCTATGCTATTCTACGTCGTAGCCTTGATCTTCTACTGCAGCCTTCATTTTGCTGACTTCAGCTTTGGAAGCGTCATATTCTACTTGCGCAGTTCCTTCGGATAAAGAAACAACAACGCTAGCGACTCCGTCTACACCCATAAGTGCGTTTTTTACAGCCTTTTCACAATGGCCGCAAGTCATTCCTGATACGTTTAAATTACAAAATGAGAGGAAGATTATTAATGGAAAAGACTACTTTAAACGTATCAGGAATGACTTG
>DMSR01000060.1 GCA_003457145.1 Bacillus sp. (in: firmicutes) | reverse complement strand
TTTTATAATAATATTACCACATTTTGGAGTGACTTAATCATTACACACTTCCTATAACGCCGAGTAAAGAACAACCTTCATGTGATGATGTCGTGAAACTAAATATAAAAAGTCCTCCCACTTCTGATGGTTTTCCATATTTAAATTTTTGATTGTTGCTATTTTCCTTTGACCTCTCCCATTTCCTATGTGGCATTTTTCAGGAGATAGCAAAGAAAGAGGATTCCCGTTAAGATAGCTGGGTATATTAACTACATAATATTCGAGTTGAGAATAAAAATCGTATTAAATGGAGGATGCCAATGAATCAATCAATGAATAATTTAATTAGCAAAGCTAAAGTGGCTTTAAATCATGCTTTCGGACAAGCAAAAGAGACGATTTTTTCTATTACTGGAACTTCGTCTGCAACCGTAAAGCAAATTGCAGACTTTGTCATGAATCATCCTGATACGAGAGTGGTTAAAAAGCAGTATATTGGAGTACCATTGACCTTTTATGAATTGGAGCAAGGTCAGATGAACTATTATTTAGAAACAAATAGTGCCAAAATCCTGCAGTTGGACGTTCACTCTAATAATCATACAGTCATTTCTTATCGATCCTACCGCGATCAAGCATCGCTTAATAATCCTGTAAGGTTTCCTGATCTGCATGGAACTCAATCATAACTAGTGTCCGAGTCTGGCATCTGCAACTTTTAGATGCCCTTCTCTTTATTTTTCCTGTGTAAAATTCTGTCATTACTGCGTTCCTGCTTTAAGGCAATGTTCTTAATTTAATCGGGTAAACAAAACCAAACGGGAAAGGAGATTGCTGTAGTGATTCCAGTAGGTGTTTCAAATAGGCATTTACATATAACAAAAGAGGATTTGGAGACCCTTTTTGGTAAAGGGTATGAATTAACTGTTGCAAAGGAGCTTTCACAGCCTGGAGAATTCGCAGCAAGTGAGACCGTTAAAGTCATCGGACCAAAAGGAGAGTATCCTTCTGTCAGAATTCTCGGTCCCGTTCGCAAATTCACCCAGCTTGAAATTTCCAAAACGGATTCGTATGCTCTAGGGGTTAAAGCCCCTTTACGCTCTTCGGGAAACATCGAGGGCACTCCCGGCATAAGAGTTACTGGTCCAAAAGGAGAATTGGAGCTTGAAAAAGGTGTGATTATCGCTGAACGCCATATTCATATGACTCCAGAAGAAGCCGCAGTACATGGAGTAAAAAACGGAGATTATGTCAGTGTTAAAACTGAAGGTGAAAGGAGCCTTGTGTTCAACCAGGTGTTAATTAGGGTGAAGGAAACCTACGCACTTGATCTGCATATCGATACCGACGAAGCGAATGCCTCAGGTTTAAAAACAGGAGACAAGGTGCAAATTTTGAAATAGAGTAAAGCCGGACTTTTATTTTTCAGTCCGGCCTTTTTGGATGACTGCAATAGTATGATAAAAAAGACTTTAAAGAGCAGGACTATAATGGTTTATAACCCACCCATACTTCCTCTAAGGTTTCTCTCAAGATTTTATTGAGTTGCTCAGTTGGAATTCTTTTACTGTCTGTGATTTCTTTTGTATAAATATCAAGGTGTCTGATTTCTTCTAGAATAAACTGAAAAATGACTTCTTCACTAGGTTTAAATAACCGGGTTTCCCCTGTAATTTTGTCCGCACAAAGTTTATCGATTTCATCCTTTACTTTTCCTTCTGGCAATACGGTACTTAAATCAACAAATCCTACTGGTGGGATTGTCTGGTATTTTTCGATCCATCGTGCACTTAGCACGGATCGGAGGACGTATAGATATAGTTTTACCAGATTTTTACCTACAAGGGACCGGGAATTCCTTTTGGCGATATTTAAGTGGTAGCCGATAAAGGACTTGGGTGAAAATATCTCCTGTTGCAGCTTTTTCATTTTTTCAATTGTTGAGTATTCCTGGTAATACACAATATTGGAGTTTAACCATTCGAATAGAGAAGGGTTGGATTTTCTGTAAAGCTTTAAAGCCTTAGTAAGCTCCCACCCACTGATGTCCAAAATCTGGTCGAGAGGAATTCTCAGTTCATTTCCCTCCGATACCTCAATGACATCCCTTTTTTCATCTATTGATAAGTACCAATGTAATTTATGGACATAAATAAATCGGATATCATAATCGCTATTCGCTGAAGCAAATCCGAATGCACGGCTGCCAGCTTCGCAAGCAAAAAGGATTTTAACGTCATAGTCCTTTTCGATTTGTTTTAATACTTCTAAAATATACTCTTCCACTATAGATCCACCTCCCTGCATAGTAGAAATCAATCAAATGCTCTCCGTATAGTTTGCCTTATTTTCATAAGGGTATAAAACAATATACACTTAAAAAGGAGGCTAATACAATGAATGACGAACAGACTAAAGGCAGTCTTGAGCAGCTTAAAGGCGAAGCAAAAAAACAATTTGGCAAACTGACTGACAATGAATCAATGGAAGCTGAAGGCCGTTTGGATAAGGGAAAAGGCAAATTACATGAGAAGGCCGGAGATGTGAAGGAAGATTTCTCCCGCGCTTACAATAATAATTCCAGGGATTAAATAACTAGAAAGAAAGGCCTTTGCTCCATGAGCAAAGGCCTTTCTTATCCTTTAATCGATATTCGATTTATTTTTCCCTTTTACAAAACGATAGGCAAGATAAGCAATGTACATCGGGGTAGCAATATAAATGAGATATGGAAAGTTTGTATACGTCCCTTTATAAATAACAAACAACAGGGATCCAAGAAAAATAGTAACGATTGTTCCATACTTAGGCAGTGGAACCTCTTTAAAACTTGGAATCCTGACCCTGCTCACCATCAAGAAGCTTAGCCCAGTAAAAACCACAGTTGTGACGATGTTTGGAATCTTGTCCCCAAACAAGGTCAATGTCGCCATGATCCCTCCGGCTGCTGTAATAGGTACACCTATGAAATAATTAAGCGCGGATTTATCTGTACTTATGTTGAATCTCGCTAAACGGTATGCCCCAAATAATGGGAACAGTCCAGCTACGAGCAAGCCCCATAGTCCGAATTGATAGAAATATGTATAGTATACGAGAAATGAGGGTGCAACTCCAAAGGTCACGATATCCGCCAGAGAATCCAGTTCCTTCCCTAGTTGAGTATCCGCCTTTAACATCCTTGCAAGTCTGCCATCCATGCTATCTAGCATCATTCCGATCAATATTAAAATGGCTGCGTTATTAAATTGGCCATTGGCTGCAAATCCAATAGAAAGAAAACCACAATATAGATTCCCCAGTGTAAACATATTTGGAATCATTTTTGTAAACCGCATCAGTTGACATCACTCTCCAAAATCTTTTTTACTTTATTCCCTATGCCTATTTTTACCCTAGTTGTTCATTAATCATGTTTATTTGTTAAAAAGAACGCCGAAAATATAAATTNNAAATAATCTTTAAAAGTAAAATTTAAAACAAATTCGTTGAATGAACGGTTAACAGTAAAAATATGTTAACAAAAAAGGGCTGTTAATATTATTGCTCAAATTGTATACTATTTTTGGGTTGGTGATTATGATTAATAAAAAAATGCGTATCATTAAATTCCTGCTTATAAAATTGTTTAGAATCAAAGGGAATGCACACGATATTTCCTTAGGCTTTACCTTAGGTTTCTTAGTGAACTTCATTCCCTCTTTTGGAATTGGCCCTCTAATATCTACTGCGGGTGCAAAACTTTTCAAAGGCAATCCACTTGCCGGGTTCATTGGCGGTGTTTCACTTATTTGGCTGTTTCCTTTCTTATTTTATCTGAATGTAATTGTTGGGGAAACTCTTTTTCCCTATGGCGTCTTTCCTTCAGCGCACGGAATGCCTCATTTTAGCGAGGGAATTGGTACTGGTCTCCATGTTGGAGCTGCGTTTTTGCTTGGGATGGTAGTTAATATCCTTCTCTTTGGATTGATTGTATATTTTGTGATGTACACAATGGTACAAAAGTATCGACTGGATTTCCTATCGTTGATAAAAAAGTGGGATGTAAAAAAATAAGGAGTGAAAAAATCTAATTTGATTTTTTTCACTCCTTTTATTTATGAAATAATTTAATCGGAAAATACTGTAACATTATAATCCGGAATAAGTTTTAAGGTGAAATTAAAAAAGACTTCATCACTACTGCTTTCCTGGGTTAGGTTTGTGTAAGATAGACAATTGCTTCATAAGGCTTTAAACTAATGTGGGATTTTAACTGGGCCTCTCTGTCCTTATAATTAGAGATGATGATCTCGCTTTCCTTTCCCTGGAGTGTTTCGGGAATACTGAAGTCCTGTTTCTCCCCAGAGAAGTTTAAAACAACTAGCAGAGTTTGTGATTCAAAAACTCTTGTGTAAACATACAAGTTTTCATCTTCTGGTATTAGAATGTCGTAGCTGCCATGCACAATGATTGGGTACTCTTTCCGAAGCTGGATTAATTTGCGGTAGTAGTGGAAGATGGAGTTCTCATCTCCTACTGCTTCCTTAGCGTTGATTTCTTCATAATTGGGATTAACTTTTATCCATGGTGTACCAGTTGTGAACCCTGCATGTGTGCTTGCATCCCACTGGAAAGGAGTACGAGCATTGTCTCGTCCCTTTACATAGATGGACTCCATCACTTTTGCTGGATCATCACCGTCTTGTTCTACTTTTTCACGGTACATATTTAAAGTCTCTATATCCTTGTAATCACTAATGGAATCAAATTTAACGTTCGTCATCCCGATTTCTTCACCTTGATAAATGTATGGAGTCCCTTTTAGCATATGGAGGAACGTAGCCAGCATTTTCGCCGATTCAATCCGGTACTCTTGATCGTTTCCAAAACGGGATACCATTCTGGGCTGGTCATGATTGTTAAGGTAAAGACTATTCCAGCCTTCTTTCTCCAACCCCTTCTGCCACTTCGTAAAATTATTTTTCAAATCAGTAAGCTGCAAAGGCTTAAGATCCCATTTTCCTCCTGGTCCAGAATCTAAATCTACATGCTCAAATTGAAAAACCATGTTTACTTCATTTCTCGTTTCATTTGTATAAAGCTTTGCTTGTTCAACAGTTGCTCCAGGCATTTCGCCAACTGTCATGACATCATATTTAGATAAAACCTCTCGATTCATCTCTTGTAGATAGTCATGTATTTTAGGTCCATTCATGAAGTACTTGCTTCCTGAAACATACTGTTTTCCTTCTGGATTTGGCGCATCAGGGAGGCCTTCCACTTTTGAAATGAAGTTAATCACATCCATACGGAATCCATCGATTCCTTTATCAAGCCAAAATTTCATCATATCATATACTTCGTGACGGAGTTTGGGGTTTTCCCAATTAAGATCAGGCTGCTTTTTACTGAAAATGTGCAAGAAGTATTCCTCTGTACTCTCATCATACTGCCATGCAGAACCACTGAACGTTGATTTCCAGTTATTCGGTTCTTTCCCGTTCTTTCCGGGTCTCCAAATGTAATAGTCGCGGTAAGGGTTATTCTTGGATTGGCGAGATTCAACAAACCAGCTATGCTCATCTGAACTATGATTTACGACAAGGTCCATAATCAGTCTCAGGCCTCGATCATGCATTTCTTTTAAAAGAAGCTCCCAATCATCCATTGTTCCGAAATCATCCATGATATCCCGGTAATCGCTAATGTCGTAACCATTGTCATCATTAGGGGATTTATATACTGGAGAAAGCCAGATCACATCAATCCCTAACTCTTTTAAATAATCCAACCTAGAAATAATTCCAGGAATATCGCCAATCCCATCACCGTTTGAATCCATGAAACTACGTGGATAAATTTGATAGATAACGGATTCTTTCCACCACTGTTGTTGCATCACTCTCACTCCTATTTTATATAATTTATCGCGTTCGAAACGTTTACGTAACTGGCTCAAGTCCTATAAGCTTCTAATGCTTTCCCTCTCAATTCCTTATGAGGGATTATTCGGCTTTCACCAGAATTCATCATCGAAAACCCATTTCGCGGACGCTTCCTCGACGCCTCTTAGTACCTTTGCAGAGAACTGGCTTGATGATTGGAAAAATATGGAAACAATATGAATTTATTATTTATTAATCCGGGGGTAAGATCATTAGGTAGATACCCAATTTCTTTGATTGCATTTAATACTTTTTCTTCTGTCGCCTTTGAATGAATTCCTTGCCCATTTGGGTTATAGTTCATACCCACCAAGCCTTTTTGGTTACTAGTCGCTTAACACCCTAATGAAAAAATCAGTTCCTGAATTTTATGATTTTATCTCGAGAAGAGAGAAAGATATAGGATTTGAATTTCATCATACTTGCGTAAAATAATGAAGGTAAACGTTTACGCAATCATGTCTATCATAAAACTGTTTACGTTTAGTTTCAATCATTTCCCTTTGTCATAACGAAAATAACACAAAAAACTTGAGTGTCGTTACCTGCAAGTTTTTTGTGTTATATACAGCATTTAAAGCTTATCATTTCTGCTTCCTGCTGCTCCCTTAGCTGGTTTAGGTCTTTCTTCTCCAGTTATACCAGTCAAAATTTCCCTGTTAAATCTGCCCTGGTCTTCACCCATACCAGGCAATGTGTTTGCCATTGGCAACTGCTCAAGTTCTTTCCCTCTTGGCATTGGAACACCTCCTAACCTTAATGCTGGAGTTTAGGTTATTGATACATCTGGTCACTCTGTCCTGCTATCGGGTTCTGGTACTGGGTCATATATTGCTGAATTTGCGGCTGGTTTTCCGGAACGACCTGATACATTGCACCTATCTTGCTAATAGAAGCTGGGTCAGCTGTTTCTACAGGGTAAAATCCTTTATTAGCCATATATTGCCACATATCATACGCGTGAGAACAGCTCATCATGAATGCTGTTTGACAGAAAGAACGAATTTCTGGGTTTGACATTTCCATAGCTGCCCATGCATACTCCCGCCCTGCACGTTTTAATGTCAGCAGGTAAGCTGTGGCCATTTCACGGTCATTCAAGTTTTCGACCATAGTCCTTGGCTGGACTGGCGACGCAGGGACAGCAGATTCAATTGCGGCGGTGGAAAGACGCTGGTCTTCCTTTAATAGTGGCAATTCTCTAGTTGCTCCCTGTGCTTGATTCAAAAATTCCACTTTNNCATGTAGAGGGAAATGTCTCTCTAAAATCATTTTGAATTCGGGATCTTGAACATGATTAAGCATATATCCCATATTGGTAATTGAGTTTACACAACTCATTGTCAATTCGTTTAAATCATAAAGTTCATGGGCTCCAAGCTTCATTGTTATTCCTCCCTAAAAATATCATACGAAATTATATTTTGTTTTTTTG
>DMSR01000014.1 GCA_003457145.1 Bacillus sp. (in: firmicutes) | reverse complement strand
TCCTGCTCACAATATCAGCCTCCGTTCTGCATCCCAGGAAAATGTTGTGATCATCGATCAGTCAGATATTGCCAATGTGAGAGTGATTGGCGAAATGGATACATTTTCAGCTATGACCCTTTTGCATGAAGAGGCAATTTATCTTCATCAGGGAGTTCAGTTCCAAGTCGAAAAGCTCGATTGGGAAGAAAAGAAGGCTTTTGTCCGAGAGGTGGACGTTGATTATTTCACTGATGCCAATTTAGCAGTGCAGTTAAATGTGCTCGAAGAAGATAAGCACCGAGGAAACAATGAAACAACAATAGGTTATGGTGACGTCAGTGTTAGAGCAATGGCTACGATTTTCAAGAAAATCAGATTTGAAACCCATGAGAATATCGGNNAATATCGGTTCAGGTCCGATATTCCTTCCCGAAGAAGAGCTGCACACAAGCTCGGCGTGGATTTCATTAAACAAAGAGTTATCTGAATTCGGCGATGATCGCCTTGAACAAGGCCTGATCGGCACTTCACAGGCACTAAAGCATATTGCACCTTTGTTTGTGATGTGTGACCCATCAGATGTCCATGTTGTACCGCAAGTGAAGGCGGCACATAATGAAAAGCCAACAATCTTTTTTTATGACCGTTATCCTGGAGGGATTGGTCTGAGTGAGAAAATTTATACTGGAATAGAAGAAATTCTAGACCAGGCGAAACAAATGGTGAATCACTGCCAATGTGAGAGAGGCTGTCCGTCTTGCATTGGAACTGATACGACTTCAGTAAATTCGAAAAATGATGTCGTAAAGATTCTTGATTTATTTATAAAAGCTGCTGTTTAAGGAAGGGAGGGGGAAAGGTGAGTTTAAAAAACAAATTGAACCGTTTAAAACCGCACTTGAAAAGCGGAGTGGAAAAACCTAAGGGTGAAACTGCTTCTGCCGATGATAGCTCTGCTATCCCGTTTTTTGACATTTGGGAAAAGGAGAAGGCAGCCCCCTTTTATTTCGACGGACAGTACTGTCTAGTGAGGGAAATTGAATATCCACTCGATCACCGCCATGGTGATTATCAATTTGCTGATTTCTTGGAGGCTGTTTCTCTCTGGAATAATGAACAGGCAAGGCATCCTTTGTCTTGTAACGGTCATAAGCCTGAGGATTTAGTCTTTTTCGATACAGAAACGACTGGACTAGGGGGAGGAGCAGGAAACACCATATTCTTGCTTGGTCATGCTAGCGTGAGTGGGAACTCGATAAAATTAAAGCAGCATATTCTTCCTCACCCCGGATCAGAAGTGGCACTCTATCAAAGCTTTCTTGAAAATGCGGATTATACAACGTTAGTAACTTACAACGGAAAGGCCTTTGATTGGCCGCAGGTGAAAACAAGGCATACACTCGTCCGTGATCACGTACCAAAACTGCCCGCCTTTGGCCACTTTGATTTATACCATGCCGCAAGAAGAATGTGGAAGCATAAAATTGAAAGAATGAAACTTAGCATTGTCGAACAGGAGGTTCTCGGGCTGGAAAGAAAAGATGATATCCCTGGTTTTCTTGCTCCGATGATATACTTTGACTTTTTGGAACGGAAAAATCCAGAAGGTTTGCTTGGGGTAATCAGGCATAATGAGACGGATATACTTTCATTAATTACACTCTACACTCATCTGACCTTTCAGTTGCTCGGCAGAGACAAAAATCAGAGTCCTAGGGAAACATATGAAGTTGGCCGCTGGTTTTCCTATCTGGGCGAATCAGAGAAAGCAAGGCAAACCTTCAGCGAGTTGGCCGAGGTTGGGAATGAACAGGAAGCAGCAGCCAAGCATGCCTTGGCTTCAGAACATAAAAAAAACAAGGAATGGGCCCAAGCGGTAATCCTTTGGCAAGAAACAGCTGAAAAAGGAACCAATCAGATCCGGAAAGATGCATGTATCGAACTAGCGAAGCATTATGAACATCGTGAAAAAAACATGGAACTTGCATTGGTATACTGCCGTATGGCCTATGAGGTCCATAGAGAAGATAGGGGAGGAACGAAAAAGGATTTACTTTTCCAGGAAGAATTAGATAAACGAATATCTAGAATTTCCCGAAAGTCATTTCCCGGGCAAGCGCATCATTCGTCAAATTAAATTCGGCATTTCGACGCGCTTCGTCATGGTTAGGTGAATTGTAACAAAATTTTAACATTTACCAGCCGAAATATGTAATATCCTGTTGTATGTACCGTTCCAACGATGTAAAATGTAAAATTGTATGGATCAAAAAATCATCATTTTTACGGGGCTGGTAATATGTATAAAGCGGTTTTAGTACTCTTTTTTGTCGTCGTATGCTTGACTGCGATTATCTTTAGCGGGCTGAAAGATAATCTTTACACGTTTTTATAATTTTTAATTCGCTGCTTGCGCTGAAGATTTCTTAAGAAAATAGGTGTTTTCACTAGTACAAGATGCAATACTTCTTCATAGGCTGATAATGTAAGGAATAAGTCTATAGGAAAGGAGTTATGCACTATGCACTGCAAGCCGACAAATATATTGCCTACGGTGGTTCATCCTACTAAATGCTGTGTGAACCATAATTTTGTCAATAATGTGGTTCCGCATGTACATCCTACACATACTACAAATGTAAACCACATCAATTACGATCATGTTAATTACTATCCGCACACACAGTCCACAGTGAACAAAGTAACACATCAACAACACTATGGCGGCCCTGGTCCAGTACCATTTGGTCAGGGAGTAGCTGGACCAGTACCAAGACCAGGATTCGGTGCTGGATATGGACCAGGCCCAGGATACGGACCAGGACCAGGTATGGGATTTGGAAGATAAATGACTTCAACAAGGGCTTTCAAGCCCTTGTTTTTTTAGAAGAGGATGTTGTTTTACTCATGAATTCATATTCCATTCTTATCTCTCTTTAAAAAGAATTTAAAAAGTGAGAAAATGAAGATTAATCTTTATAATGAATAGGGAATACATTCAGTAAGGAGTTATTCTGCTGCAGGCAGGGGAAATTACGAAACCAAAAAGAACTGAAGGAGCCAACATGTCAAAAATAGCTGCTGTTTCTGGTTATAAGCCCTTTGAAATAGGGGTTTTTAAACATAATCATCCTGCCGCTGAATACATAAAAATTGCGATAAAAAAGCATCTTTTACCTTTAGTTGAAGAAGGTTTGGAGTGGGTCATGATCAGTGGGCAGCTAGGAGTTGAGCTTTGGGCTGGCGAAGTTGTCTTTGAGCTGCAGGAGGAATATCCTGACTTGAAATTATCTGTTTTTACTCCGTTCCTGAACCAGGAGGAATCATGGAAAGATGCAAACAAGGAGTGGTATGAATCGATTCTGGCAGGAGCAGACCATGTCGATTCCGTATCGAGAAAGCCGTATGAAAAACCATGGCAATTCAGATTGAAGAATCAATTTTTTGTTGAAAAAAGCGATGTAATGGTCCTTCTCTATGATCCTGAAAAAGAGGGAAGTCCAAAATTCATGTATGAAACCGCAAAGCGATATGGAGAAAACAATCCTTATGAGCTGAGATTGATCACTTTGTATGATTTGCAAATGATTGTCGAGGAG
>DMSR01000409.1:1609-2712 GCA_003457145.1 Bacillus sp. (in: firmicutes) | reverse complement strand
TCAGTGCTATGAAAATAAATAATCCAATTACTAAAATTTCCGTCAAACCCATTGGCATACTCCTCCCTAAAGCGAAGCCAGCGCATCGGATATTGGGGTATCTCCAGCAGCGACTTCGAAAGTTTTATTGAATGTACTCTCTATTTTCAGCACTTTGACCAGAACCTCTGCAAGGTCTTCACGGGATATCTCCAACTCATCCGATTCCAGAGAAATCGAAGCAGAAATCTTCCCCTCCCCAGGTTTATCATTCAATGCCCCGGGCTGTACAACCGTATATGTTAAATTAGCATGGCGCAATAATTCATCCGGCATTTCTTTTGCGCCAATATCCCGGCTTGCATCACCGGCTGATTCATTTGCCGTGATGGCACTCATCATCACGAACCGCTGTACACCCTGCCTTTGGGCATCCTTCACAATTTCAATTACTGATTCATGATCCACAAGCACCGTTTTCCCGGTTGCAGCTCCAGGATTGATACCTGTCAAGTAAATCACTGCCTCGTAACCAGTGAATAACGTTTCGAGCCTGCCCTTTTCGTAAACAACCACATCTGTTGCGCCCCGTTTGATCAGCAGTTCTTTTTGGTTTTCATTTCCTATCACTGCACAGGATGAAACGTTTTCCTCATGAAGTTTTTTAACAACATGTTCCCCGACTGTGCTATGGGCTCCAAATACAATCACTTTCATTTTATTTCCTCCTCCCTCTGATTCTTTCCAGGATCCTATTTTAAAAAAAAGAGAAACAGAATCACTTCCATTTCTCTTTTACTAGCATTCATTCAAATAGAAGCAGAATAACCCTCCACTACCCTTCCTAAATCGTATACCACAGGATTTAGCCCGCTAAACGGATATTCAGCGGGCTCTATTCTTTTAGAGATATTCATTTATATATGCTTTCGCTTCTTCTGGAGAAGCAAAGGGTTTTACTTCAGTAATTTCTTTCCCGTTATTTGCGACAGCCAAAAATCCGTCTGTAACCTGAATAATGTCTGCAGATACATTCGCATTTCCTGCTGGTTCTATTGAATCCTGCACCTCTGCCTGCCCCTTATCAACCCACGCTTGAATTTCAACTGAATACGTATCGTAAT
>DMSR01000409.1:0-1514 GCA_003457145.1 Bacillus sp. (in: firmicutes) | reverse complement strand
GTTTTCTGTTCCGTTTCCGGTGGAGTTTCCTGAACTGTTTCCATTTCTTCTTCGGCTGTCTCGGAATCTTCCTGGCTGCAAGAAGCCAGCATGCCGATTGCTGCAAGTGAAATTAGTATTTTTTTCATCCAATCCTCCTTTTTAGATAGTGTCCCTATATTTCTACTACCCCATATAGCCTGGAGGAAAAGTATTTCTGATAGATTGGATCATTTTACCAGTCAGCAGCAAAAAACAGGATTCCCGTTAGGAAATCCTGTTTTTGAAGAAATGGTTTATACTTGTGGTGCAGTGAAGGTACGTTTTGAAAGTTCATTTTCAAGCATGAAGAATGCATTGCTGTCCTGGTCAATCCTGCGTAATTTCTGGATCAGCCCGTCGAACATTGCTTCCTCCTCAACCTGCTCCTCGATGAACCATTTCAAGAATGTCATGGTGGCATGCTCGCGTTCATCAAGGGCGATATCCGCAAGCTGATAAATTCGGCGGGTAACTTCCTTCTCATGTCCGAGTCCTTTTTCAAAAACATCAAGAACGGAAGAAAACTCGTTAGATGGAGCATGGAATCCCTCAACCGTCACACGTTCACCCATGTCATTGATAAAATTGTAAAACTTCATTGCATGGAAACGTTCCTCTTCTGCCTGTACAAGGAAAAAGTTTGCAAAACCGTCCAAATTCTCCGCAGAACAATATGCCGCCATCGCGAGGTATGCATGTGCAGAATAAAACTCATAATTCATTTGCTCCGTTAATCCTTTAACCAGCTTTTCACTAATCATAAAAGTTCCTCCTCTAAGCTACTTTAATACCAGCCTTGTCACACTCTCAATTTGACTAGTGTGAGGGAACATGTCCACGGGCTGAATATATTCTATTTTATAATAATTTCCCAACGTTTGGATATCTTTTGCAAGCGTTGAAGGATTGCAGGAAACATAAACAAATGTTTTCGGCTTAATCTTCAATACTGTTTTCAAAAATTCCGGATCACAGCCCGTCCGTGGCGGATCGACGGCAATCACGTCCGGGCGCCAGCCTTCGTTCAGCCATTTAGGCAGAAGCTCCTCTGCCTTTCCCAGGAAGAACTTTGCATGCTTGACGCCATGTTTGTCAGCATTTTTCTTTGCATCCTCTATCGATTCCGGAATGACATCCATTCCTCTTACTTCCCCTGCCTTGTCAGCCATCCACAGGCCAATCGTTCCAACCCCGCAGTATGCATCGACAAACTTCTCTTTCCCGGTCAGCTTAGCAGCTGCTTTTGCTTCATTATATAATTTTACCGTCTGCTCAGGATTCAACTGGAAGAACGTCCTTGCGGAAAGTTCGAATTGCAAATCCCCTAGTGTTTCCTGAATAAAGTCATTGCCCTCTAGCGTTGCCGTTTCTTTTCCGAAAATGACTGATGTTCTTTCTCCATTAACATTTTGAACAATCGAGTTAACCTCTGGAAGGCGTTTCTTGATTTCCTTAATAATGATGTCCTTTTTCGGAAGCTCTTTTTTCGTCGT
>DMSR01000213.1 GCA_003457145.1 Bacillus sp. (in: firmicutes) | reverse complement strand
AGGCGCCTACTTTTATAAAACAAGGAGAGTCTGGAATGAATAGTATAGACAATGATTTGCTCTCCATCCAAGAAGCGAGGATTCTTGTGGAAAACGCCCGTGACGCACAAAGGAAGCTGGCGGCTTTTCCGCAGAAAAAACTGGATGAGATTGTTGAGCGCATGGCAAGGGCTGTTTATAAGCACACTCGTGAGCTTGCCGTGTTGTCCAGTGAAGAGACCGATTTTGGGAAGTGGCAAGATAAATACGTTAAAAATCAATTCGTATGTGAGTATCTGCCCAAAAAGTTAAAAGAGATGACTTGTGTAGGAATCATTAACGAGAATACTAGTGAAAAAACAATGGATATCGGGGTACCTGTCGGAGTCATTATCGGACTGAACCCTGCAACCAGCCCGGTTTCCACTACTATATATAAAGCTTTGATTGCCATAAAGTCGGGTAACGCTATTATCTTTTCCCCGCATCCCAGGGCTAAAAATACAGTTGCCAGGACCATGGATATTCTCATTCAAGCGGCACAAAGGAGTGGATTGCCGGAAGGTGCCCTTTCCTACTTGCAAAGTGTGACGCACAGCGGAACATTAGAGCTGATGAACCACCCATCAACCTCCTTGATTATGAATACGGGTGTACCAGGAATGCTTCAAGCAGCAAAAAATTCCGGCAAACCAGTCATATATGGAGGGAATGGAAACGGCCCAGTATTTATAGAGCGCACAGCTGATATACAACAGGCGGTTCGGGATATTATTTCCAGTAAAACTTTTGATAATGGTGTAGTGTCCGCGGCTGAACAATCCATCGTTGTTGAACGCTGTATTGATGAAGAGGTAAAAAGGGAGCTTCAGGCTAACGGTGCTTATTTTATGTCAGAGGAAGAAGCACGGAAGTTCATTACTTTGTATTATCCGAAAAACGGGAATGCAAACGCAGAGATGGTTGGAAAACACGCAGAGGAATTGGCGAGACGCACAGGATTTCATGTTCCGGAGGGAACTTCGGTACTGATTTCAGAGCAGAGGTTTGTGTCCGAATCGAATCCATATTCGCAGGAATTGCTTTGTCCTGTTATGTCGTATTACATAGAGAACGACTGGATGAATGCATGTGAAAAGTGTATTGAGCTACTGATCAGTGAAAAGAACGGGCACACTCTTGTCATCCATTCAATGGATGAAACGGTTATCCGCCAATTTGCTCTAAAAAAGCCTGTAGCCAGAATGCTTGTCAATACTCCTGCCACTTTGGGAAGCATGGGGGTAACAACTAACTTATTCCCAGCAATGACCCTTGGCAGCGGTTCAACAGGGGCAGGTATCACAACTGATAACGTTTCACCTATGAATCTTATTTATATTCGAAAAGTTGGTTATGGAGTTCGTAAACCGGAAGACTTTGCTGCCCTAGGTGTGTATCAGGAAGAAAAGCTTTCAAAAAGTGCTTGCAGCGAAAAGGCAGCAACCTTTAAGCCGGAGGACCTTGAAATGCTGCGCCAAATTTTGTTGGCTGCTTTGAAAGGATCCTAAAAAAATCAGATCCTTTCTGTGCTGCTGCTCATTGAAATTAAACAGTGTATCGGCCGGAGGAGGCCGGACAAGAAAATAGAATGGAAGATTGTGAGGTTAGAAATTTGGATATTCGTGATTTTTCAACTCAATTGGCTGAAGCGACCAAAAATATGACTGAATATGAACGTGCATCTTTAATCAGGCTGTTTGAAGATGTTTCAAAGAATATCATAAGAGATGAGCCCAAACGCAGTGCAGAAGAATGCATCAATAATGGTGAGATCCCAGACGGGATCACACCACGACTGAAAGCCCTGAAAGAAACCTATTTAAAGCATGTGCCTTCAATTACTACTCACCGGGCAAGGGCCATTACAAAAATTAATAAGGAAAACCCTGGAATGCCTAAAATCATGCTTCGTGCAAAAAGTTTCCGTTACTGCTGTGAAACGGCACCTTTAGTCATCCAAGATCATGAGCTGATTGTAGGTGCGCCTAATGGAGCACCACGCGCGGGCGCTTTTTCACCTGATATCGCATGGAGATGGATGGCTGATGAAATTGACACGATTGGAACACGTCAGCAAGATCCATTTTATATCTCAGATGAGGATAAAAGGATTATGCGGGAAGAGCTATTTCCTTACTGGAGCGGTAAGTCAGTTGATGAACACTGTGAAGATCAGTACAGGGAAGCGGGTGTGTGGGAGCTTTCGGGTGAATCTTACGTTTCCGATTGCTCGTACCACCAACTAAATGGCGGGGGTGATTCAAATCCTGGATATGATGTCATCCTGATGAAAAAGGGTATGCTCGATATTCAGCAGGAGGCCAAGGAGCATCTGACAAAGCTAGATTACGAAAACCCTGAAGACATCGAAAAAATCTATTTCTATAAATCAATTATCGATACTACAGAAGGCGTAATGATTTATGCGAGGCGGTTATCTGAATACGCAGCAGAGCTTGCGGCAAAGGAAAGAAATCCAAAGCGTAAGTCCGAATTGCAGAAAATATCCGAAGTTAATGCTCGCGTTCCTGCCCATAAACCGAGTACTTTCTGGGAAGCGATTCAATCGTCCAGACAGCCTGAATCGCTTCCCAGAAAGTACTC
>DMSR01000236.1 GCA_003457145.1 Bacillus sp. (in: firmicutes) | reverse complement strand
AGGGTTGTTTGGTGAACAAAGCCAGACAACTGATGTTTTTTCATCTATAGCAGAAGCCATGCCTTCCAAATCGTGAGCACCATCTTTTAACGGGATTTCCCTTACCTCACAACCCTCGATGATTCCATTATGTTTATATTGAGGAAATGTAGGAGCAGCCATAACTGAATTCGTTTCAGGAGACAGTAATGCGCGTGAAATCATTTGGATGATTTCATCAGAACCATTTCCAAGTATCAGTTGTTCAGGGTTTACAGCAAGATGCTCAGCCAGCTTTTGACGCAGGTCTGTCGCATAGCCATCCGGATATAAAGAAAACTTGCCTGTATGCTCCACTACTTCAGCAAGCACTTTTGCAGATGAACCAAAAGGATTTTCATTTGATGCTAATTTCACAATCTCAGTTAGTCCATACTGTCTCTTCACTTCATTGATCGATTTACCAGGCTGGTACGGTTTTAATTCCAAAAGCTGCTCTTTCCATCTCATCTAATCCACCTCGTTTATACTCTTCACTTCATTATCAAATTAAAGCAATAAAGAACATGAGTTAATAATACACTTTTTATAGCCTAACAAAAATGATGATCTATAAATCAGGCCTCAATACCTTAGCCCCTTCAAGATAAATATGATTAATTTCTTGCTGGGGAATATCTGTATTAATATGAATCATGATCCTTAAACACATTTCCAGGGACGAAGGGACTGATAGTTCCTTCATACACATGACAGGAACGTATGTCCAGCCCTCGATATTCCTTAACGCTTTTGCAGGAAATGCAGCCGTCAAATCTTCAGTTGCTGATATGAAAACCGAGACAACATTATTAGCAGTAATACCGTTAGCGGCGATTGCCTCCCTAAAGAGCTTTTCGGACGCTGCTACGATTTCAGTTTCTTCGTTATGGTCAACCGTTATTGCGCCTCTTATACCCCTGATCATCCTATTCCCCCCTTTCCTTGAACCTATTCAAGCTGGTCAATAAGACATGTTCATTGACCTCTGCCAATTCTGGCGATCCTATTCGATTAAGAAGCACAAAGCGAACAGCCTCTCTTACTGCTTTTTTGTCTTGTTTCATCCTAAAAATCAGACGTTCGACTGTAAGCCCTTCAGGCAGCGAAGTTCTATACCCAAGACTTTGCAGCCATGTTTTAAATTCTTCATGGTTAAAAGTCAGACCGGTAACTTCGCTGCTTAATTGAAGGGCAAAAACCATGCCGATCGCAACAGCCTCACCATGAGTTACTTTGCCATATCCCGCCTCTGCTTCAATGGAGTGGCCTAGTGTATGGCCGAAATTCAAATGTGCACGAACTCCTGCTTCACGTTCATCCTTTGCGACAATCTGGCCTTTAATATGGATGCCTTTTGTTAGGAACGTCTTCATTTTCTCTGCATCCAGGTTGGCTAAGGAATGGACTCCTCCTAAAAGCCAATTGTAAAACTCCTCATCATATATTAATGAGTGTTTGATGACTTCAGCGAAACCTGACCTAACCTCTTTATCCGGCAATGACTCAATAAAGTCCAAGTCATATATAACTGCATCAGGCTGGTGAAAAGCCCCAACCATATTTTTTCCCGAAGGATGATTGATTGCCACTTTACCGCCCACTGCACTATCATGGGCTAAAATCGTCGTAGGTACCTGGATAAAGCTGATTCCACGCATAAACGTTGCTGCCACAAATCCAGCAAGGTCCCCTACTGCTCCACCGCCAAATGAAATAATTAGCGACTTTCTGTCAAGCTTGTGCTCGAGTGCTGCTGAGAGGCAGTCATAATAGACATCAAATGTTTTGGCTTTTTCCCCACTGGGAACAATTTTTTCAAATACACCGTTTAGTCCGGATTGCTCCTTTAATTTTGGAAGATAAAGGCCAGCGACTGTTTCATCAGTAATGACCATAACTGAAGTGTAGCTTCCAATCCTGTTTTTAAGATGTTCACCCAATACCTTGATGGCACCATGGCCTATGTAAACCGGGTATGACTTGCTGCTAGTCTGGATTTTGATTTGGTCCATTATCAAAATTCCCTCACTGTATTTCTCTGATTTTCTATGGAGGCTCTGAGAACATCATATCTATCTGAGTAAAACTGTTCAACGAGTGCAGAGGCAAGCTCCCAGGCTACAACGTTTTCGGCAACCACTGCTGCTGCCGGGACTGCGCAACTGTCAGATCTCTCGATGCTTGCAGCGAAAGGTTCTTTTGTATCAATATCGACACTCATCAAAGGTTTATAAAGAGTTGGGATTGGCTTCATCACTCCGCGTACGATAACCGGCATCCCCGTAGTCATTCCACCTTCAAACCCGCCAAGGCGGTTGGATTTGCGGTAATAACCCTTTTCTGACTCCCATGCTATTTCATCATGAACAAGACTGCCAGGTTTTCGTGCAGCTTCAAAGCCAATGCCGATCTCCACTCCTTTAAAAGCATTGATGCTCATTATGGCTGCCGCTAGCTTAGCATCAAGCTTCCTGTCGTAATGGACATAGCTTCCTACACCTGCAGGCATTCCTTCTGCAATTACTTCAACAACTCCACCGATCGAATCACCAT
>DMSR01000459.1 GCA_003457145.1 Bacillus sp. (in: firmicutes) | reverse complement strand
CGAAGATTTAGATCGAAGCATGTCGGTTCCATTTGATACTTTTGAAATCCAGGAGGATCGGACTGTCACGCTTGAATTCCGAATTCCTAAGGGCGGCAAGGCGATTTATATGGTTATACGTGACAGCACCGTGATCATTAAAGATGAGATTGCTTATCCAGAAGATTAACAGACAGGGAGTGTTGCTATGCCAGAGGGCAAAATTATTAAAGCGCTAAGCGGGTTTTATTATGTTGCAAATAAGGATGGAGTTACCCAATGCCGTGGCCGCGGGGTGTTCCGCTTAAACAAGGTTAATCCATTGGTTGGTGACGAGGTTGTTTTTCAGGCAGAAAATGACACTGAAGGATATATTCTTGAGGTAAAAGAACGGAAGAATGAACTAGTTCGTCCGCCGATTGCGAATGTGGACCAGGCCATCCTCGTATTTTCAGCAGTAGAGCCTGAATTTAGTACAGCCCTGCTAGATCGATTCCTGGTATTAGTTGAATTCAACCATATTCAGCCTCTCATCTGCATTACTAAGATGGACCTCACCTCTGAGAAACAAAAGGACCGCTTAGAGGAATATGCGCAAGATTATCGAAACGCAGGATATGAGGTCATTTTCACATCTTCAGAAACCTCATCAGGACTGGGAGAGCTGAGTCCTCATCTGGAGGGGAAAATCTCAGTTTTTGCCGGCCAGTCCGGTGTAGGTAAGTCATCCTTATTGAATGCCATTCGTCCTGATCTGGAATTGAAGACGGATGATATCTCATCCCACCTGGGCCGAGGCAAGCATACTACACGCCATGTTGAGCTGATTACAATTAACAACGGCCTGGTTGCTGACACGCCAGGTTTCAGTTCCCTGGAATTTACCGATATCGATGCAGAGGAGTTAAATTCTTGTTTCCCCGAAATTTCGGATTTAAGCAATCACTGTAAATTTCGGGCATGCCTGCATATGGCTGAACCCAAATGTGCGGTAAAGGCTGCAGTGGAAACAGGGTCTCTTCCTGACTACAGATATGAGCACTATAAGGACTTTTTATTAGAAATAAAAGATAGAAAGCCGAGGTATTAAAAATGATTAAAATTGCACCTTCCATCTTGTCCGCAGACTTTGCGAGACTTGGGGAAGAAATAAAGGATGTAGAGCGGGGCGGAGCGGATTATATCCATGTTGATGTAATGGATGGTCATTTTGTTCCGAATATCACGATAGGCCCACTGATTGTAGAAGCAATCCGGCCGGTAACCGATCTTCCGCTCGATGTCCATTTGATGATTGAAAATCCGGATCAGTATATCGAGGCTTTTTCCAGGGCAGGCGCCAACTACATTACTGTCCATGCCGAGGCAAGCAGGCATCTGCACAGGACTATACAGTTAATCAAATCCACCGGCGTAAAGGCGGGGGTCGTCCTTAATCCTGCTACACCGGTTGAAAGCCTAAAGCATGTGATTGAGGATCTGGATATGGTCCTGCTGATGTCTGTTAATCCTGGTTTTGGCGGGCAGAAGTTCATTCATTCAGTCTTGCCGAAGATCAGGGAAGTCAGGGAAATGGCAGAAGCTCATAATCCTGGTCTTGAAATTGAAGTAGATGGCGGCGTAAATGAAGAAACGGCTAAGCTTTGCATTGAAGCGGGCGCGACGGTGCTTGTTGCAGGGTCCGCTGTATTCAATCAGGAAGACAGGGCAGCAGCGATTGCAAGCCTGAGAAAGTAATTTAAAAAGCCAGTCGAACCTCGACTGGCTTTTCTTTTAGGAGGGAGCTATTCGAAAACGTTCCTGCGGTTCGGAAGACAGCTCGGTCTAAAAGGCATATGACCACTACCTTGATCAGAAAAGCAAAAATCAATGCAAAATGGATTTTTAGAAAGCGATTTTTCTGCATGAAAGGTATGATGGGCATATTCTTGATTTAAGTATTGGGATAGGACCTATTATGGAAGGATGGAATTGCAATGAAAATCAATATTGTTGCTGGCGGCCCCCATAACCTCATTCCTGGCTTGGAACGCTACGCTGGTGAGGAAGTAATCTGGGTTGGTGTGGATCGAGGTGTATCATATTTGTTAAGTGCAGGGATTAAACCTGCCAGAGCCTTTGGCGATTTTGACTCAGTTACAGATGAAGAATTAGCAGAGATTGAAAAAGAAGTTTCAAACCTGAATAAATTTAAGCCTGAAAAGGATGAAACAGATATGGAACTGGCTTTGAATTGGAGCATGGCGCAGCAGCCAGAGTCCATTTTGATTTTTGGGGCTACAGGCGGCCGTCTTGATCATTTCATGGCAAACGTTCAGCTCTTGGTTAAACCTGTGCTTGAGGAAAAAGCCCTTCAAATTGAAATTATTGATAGGACGAACATTTTAAATGTTAAAAAACCAGGAAGCTACATTATTGAAAAACATCCAGGCATGAAGTACGTTTCCTTTCTCCCTGTATCACCAGCGGTCTCGGGAATGACGCTTGAAAATTTTAAATACCCATTAAAAGACTGTCATATTCCGATCGGATCAACACTATGTATTAGTAATGAACTTATTAGTGATCATGGTACTTTTTCATTTTCCGAAGGCATATTATTAGTTGTAAGAAGCAAGGATTGAAAAGTCTTCAGCAAAGGCTCTTTTCATAAACTTAGTTGGATCCGCGTATGAAATCGGCTTCTTGATTTTTACTTTCGAAAAGAGCAAATTTTGTACACCCCCGAATATACTATTAGGGATACAAAGAAGACTGGTTTGCGAGAGATGGTGAGGAGGGACGGTATGAGATTCTATACAATTAAACTGCCTAGATTTCTTGGCGGCCTCGTACGAGCGATGTTAGGTGCTTTTAAAAAAGAGTAAAAACAGATATGTAAACGATGAAAATATCGATTGGAAGCCTCTTTAGCACCCTGTAGACAGGGTGCTATTATTTTTGGCCTTACTTGGGAAGAATGAGCAAGAGGAGATTATAAAAGGTTCGGAAGATGGTGAATGGTAGGATTATATAATTTAGGCGCTTTCTTTCATTATCTCTCGTTATACAGAACAAAAAGCGCGAGCGACTGGTTAAGGCACGACATGCGCTGGCCGACTAAAACCGCCACGTCCTGTGGCAACGTCGGCACTGGGAAATCCTGTCCGCCGAATGGCTAGGGGCTGGAGGATCAAGATTAATACATGCAGTTATCCACAACTAAATACTTTTATAATTTCCATACAATAAAAAAAGGCATCCGAATGGATGCCGTGCATCTGCCAGCTGGCCAAAGCGGCCGTGCTGAGCATCTGCGTTTTTTTATTAAACGCGTTCAACCTTACCTGATCTAAGAGCTCTCGCAGATACCCAAACACGCTTAGGCTTTCCGTCTACAAGAATACGAACTTTTTGAAGGTTAGCACCCCATGTACGCTTGTTAGCGTTCATTGCGTGGGAGCGTGCGTTACCTGAACTAGTTTTTTTACCAGTTACTACACATTTACGTGGCATATGATTTTCCCTCCTAACTGACAAAAGCTAAAACTATTTTTTTTTCGCTGCAATTATTTGCATATCGTCAGAACTGCGAATTCAAAAGGATAACCTTATTTCTGACATACTTTAATAATTTATCATAGAAGTTTGCCATTTGCAATAGTTCAGATGAAAGGGATAAAGAAAAAAACCTTGACATATAGTTCGGATTCTTGCTGAATAATAATGTGTGGGGCAGAATGACTTTAAAAATTGGCTGGCTTATAGTAAAATAGCTATAGCCTATAGTAATTTTCCAAAGGGGGAACGATTCATGTCCATCGAGCTAAAAACGAAGTACGGACAAATTGATATATCTAATGATGTCATTGCAACGATTGCAGGCGGTGCAGCTGTCGATTGTTATGGTATTGTCGGGATGGCTTCAAAGCATCAGATCAAAGACGGATTAACAGATATTCTGCGCAGGGAAAACTTCACTCGCGGAGTAATCGTTCGCCAGGAAAACGAAGAAGTACATATTGATATGTATATTATTGTGAGCTATGGAACGAAAATTTCCGAGGTTGCCCACAATGTCCAATCCAAGGTGAAGTATACCCTTGATAAAACGGTCGGGCTGGCTGCTGACTCGGTTAATATTTACGTTCAGGGAGTTCGTGTAACGAACCCGTAGTGAGGAGGAAAGATTTGTGTCTATTAAAGTTTTAGACGGAAAGCGTTTTGCAGAGATGGTGATTCAGGGTGCCAATCATTTGTCGGCCAATGCCAATTATGTGGATGCGTTGAACGTCTTCCCTGTTCCTGATGGTGATACAGGAACAAATATGAATTTATCAATGACTTCCGGTGCCAAGGAAGTAAAGAATAACGTGCAGGAGCATATCGGTAAAGTTGGTTCCGCATTGGCAAAAGGATTGCTCATGGGCGCACGCGGAAATTCCGGTGTAATCCTCTCTCAATTGTTCCGCGGTTTTGCAAAGGCGATTGAAAGCAAGCCGACGATCACAGCGAAAGAATTCGCTGCAGCGCTTGATTCAGGTGTAGCGACAGCTTACAAAGCTGTTATGAAGCCTGTCGAGGGAACGATTTTGACGGTTGCGAAGGATGCTGCAAAGCATGCAGTTGTTGCTGCTAAAAGCCATGATGACCTGGTCGGGTTAATGGAAGAAGTTCTTAAAGAAGCGAAGGCTTCGCTTAACCGCACGCCTGATTTGCTACCGGTTTTAAAAGAAGTAGGAGTAGTTGATAGCGGCGGACAGGGCCTTGTGTTTGTATATGAAGGGTTCTTAGCCGAACTAAGGGGTGAGAAGCTGCCTGATTCTCCAGCTTCCATGCCTAACATGAATGAGCTTGTCAGCGCAGAACATCACAAGAGTGTGCAGAGCCATATGAATACAGAGGATATCGAATTCGGATATTGTACTGAATTCATGGTAAGGCTTGAAGGAGAAACCAAATTCTCTGAAGAGGATTTCCGTCAGGACTTGAGCAAATATGGAGATTCCCTATTGGTCATTTCTGATGAAGAGGTAGTTAAAGTACATATCCACTCAGAGCAGCCTGGTGAAGTTCTGACCTATGGCCAGAAATATGGAAACCTTATCAACATGAAAATTGAGAATATGCGTCAACAGCATTCAAACATCGTCGGTGAATCGACCCCTCTTCGTACAGAAGCGAATACCACTAAAAAGGAAAAGCGGGAATACGGGGTTGTTGCTGTATCGATGGGTTCCGGAATCGCTGAGCTCTTCCGCAGTATCGGTGCGAATGCTGTGATCGAAGGCGGGCAAACGATGAATCCGAGCACGGAGGATATCATTACCGCAATAAAGGAAGTAAACGCCAGGAAAGTAATCATCCTGCCGAATAATAAAAATATCATCATGGCTGCTGAACAGGCTGCACAAGTGGCTGAAGAAGAAGTAATTGTTATTCCGTCTAAAACAGTACCACAGGGAATGACGGCATTACTCTCCTTTAACCCATCTGCGGACGGTGCCTTAAACAAAGACACAATGACTGAAGCGATGCAGCATGTGAAAACAGGCCAGCTGACCTACGCTGTACGTGACACGAGCATTGAGGGTCTGGAAATCTCTACAGGCGATTTTATGGGACTAGCTGATGGCAAGATTGTCTTAAAGGACCAGGATAAAGTGAAGGCCGCCAAGGAGCTTCTTGGCCAAATGCTTGATGAAGATTCTGAAATCCTTACAATCCTTAAAGGTGAAGATGCATCTGATGAAGATGTCGATGCAATTGTTGAGTTTGTGGAAAGTAAATTTAAAGATGTCGAGGTAGAGGTTCATAATGGTGAACAGCCGTTATACGCCTTTATCTTTGCAATAGAGTAAGGCCTTTTAAAAAAACCGGGCTGTTTTAAGTTGCCAAAACTCCGGCTGGCCAACTAATATTATAATATGCACTCAGGAATAGAAGGGGATAACCCTTCTATTTCGTTATGTATGGCTCTTTTCGTAAACCTTGTTGCCTTTTACAACCCAAAAGTAAAAACCGGCACCCGGGTTTTCACGAGTTTCAATCATCCCAGATCTAATGTCTCCTCGAAAAGAGTCCCATCCTCATTTGCCCGTAATGCAATCAACAAGAGAAAACGATCATCACTGACAGGAAAAAAGGAGAAGGGGCATAAAACTGTAACCCATTTTTCTTAAAGAGGTGTATCAAATGAAATACAAAAGTGCGTTCGATATAATTGGACCAGTAATGATTGGTCCATCCAGCTCTCATACAGCGGGAGCAGCCAGAATTGGGCGTGTAGCCAGGAGTTTATTTGCCAGAGAGCCGAAATGGGCAACAATTTCATTTTACGGGTCTTTTGCAAAGACCTACAAGGGGCATGGTACAGATGTAGCGATGGTTGGAGGCCTGCTTGATTTCGATACGTTTGATGAGCGGATCATTGACGCTCTCAATATTGCAAAAAAATCGGGAATGAAAATAAAGTTCGTTGAAGAAGAAGCAATAGCGGACCATCCAAATACGGCCCGGGTAATCATAGGAGATGACCAAGGAGAGCTAGAACTCGTCGGGATCTCGATTGGCGGCGGTAAAATCGAAATCATCGAGCTAAATGGATTTGAACTGAAGCTTTCAGGTCACCACCCTGCAATCCTCGTTGTTCATAATGATCGGAAGGGTGCGATAGCCGCTGTTTCCAATATCCTAGCCCAAGAAGAAATCAACATAGGGCATATGGAGGTATCGCGCAAGGAAAAAGGGCAAATGGCCTTGATGACAATCGAGGTGGATCAAAATATTGATGACGGGATAATGAAAAAGCTCGAGCAGCTGCCAAACGTTTTGCAGGTCACAAGAATGGTGGACTGATAGGTATATAAGAACCACAATGTCCAAGAAAGTATCTGCATTATCCGAATTGCAGGTAAGGAGAGCCCGGATGTTCCGCATGCAATGAATAAAGTTAGCCACAAATAATGATAAAAAGATTCAGAATTGATGATTGAACCATCCGCTCATAGAGAAACTGCGCAGGGAGGGTTAGCGGCAACGCCGACTGGCCGTGAGTTTGAATCGAAAGTCTTCGGCATACCGCTTAAAAAACGTGAATAATACTTTAAATCAATCCGTTACTATTATTAAAGGAATTGGAGAAGAAATGGCGGAGACACTTGCAGACATGAACATAAGGACTGTCAGTGACTTGCTGGAGTATTTTCCATATCGTTATGAAGATTACCGTCTTAAGGATCTTGCCGAGGTTAAGCATGATGAAAAAGTGACGGTAGAGGGTACTGTTCACAGCGAACCCGCTCTTGTTTA
>DMSR01000127.1 GCA_003457145.1 Bacillus sp. (in: firmicutes) | reverse complement strand
ACCAGGATGTAATCGAGCTTTCCAGGCAAGTACCTAATGGTACTAGAGTATTAATCAGAAATTAGCCATATTGACAAGCAAAATTGTTACCCAGCGTTTTTTTGCTAATTGGCTTCTAATTTTCAATTCTGTAATTTAAGGGTATAATAAGAATATTCACTAATGTACAAGAATGAAAGGAGCCAATCCATTGAATAATGAAAGGAACAAAATTCCCCCATTCCGTCCAACGATCGAGAACCTCTCACAAGCAATCTTCATTGTGAATCGTCATGCCAAGACTGCTCCAAATCCAAAGTATCTATACCAGCTCAAACATGATGCGATTAAAAAGATGCTTAAAGAAGGAAAAGCAAAAAAAACAGGACTGCATTTTTCCAATAATCCAAGAAATAGTCAACAGCAATCTGATGTCCTGGTCGTCTGCGGTGATTACACATTCCATATTCCACCGACAAAGCTTGATTTTGAACAGCTCCCGCACCTAGGAAAGCTTGATCAATCAGTCAGAAATCCAAAAGCTACTCTCTCTTTGAACACATCCAAAAAATTACTCGCTTCTTATACTGGCTTAAAAGAAGCACAGGACCCTGTAACAGCAGGCAGATCCAGGCAATATACGAAACCCGTCTTCAAGAAACTCGGAGAACGATACCCTTAAGCAAGAAGCTGAACTTTGTTCAGCTTTTTTTCTCTTATAGGAGCAGGGTTTCTATGTTTACGATTTGGCCATCTGCAATCAAAATCGTTTGCCATTTTTTTACATACCTGTTTTGTGACCTATAGAATTAGCTCATCAATCTTCAATACCAATTCACCAATATCCGGTTTGCTAATTTGGGCATCTGCCCCGACCACATTACCTTTATGGCGCAGTTCATTGGTAATCAAAGATGAGAATATAATAACAGGCATCTTTGATAGTGCTGTATGCTCCTTGATTTTCTTAGTAAAGTGATGTCCGTCCATTTGCGGCATTTCAATATCAGTAATCACTAATTGAATCGATTCCGGGGAGTCAAATCCTTGTAGGGCCATTTGTTCTAAATATGCAAAAGCATCCTTGCCATTCTCAAAAAACTCCAAATCCTGAAATCCGGCCTCGCGCAAAGTTTCATGTAGCATCTTTCTTAACATTGCTGAATCCTCAGCGATGAGTATCCTTTTTGTAGAACGTTCTCTTGGTCCCAGCTTTTTCACATCACTCATTTTGATTCCCGTTTCAGGATTTATTTCAAGAAGCATTTTTTCAAAGTCCAGGAATAAAACCATCTCTCCTCCTAGCTTAATGACACCAATCACCTGTGTTTCCGATCCCTGATACATTTGGGACGGTTTTTCAATCTGACTCCAGGAGATACGATGAATTTGGGATACGGCATGGACATGAAATACGGTCTTTTGTTGGTTAAATTCGGCAACAATGAACTTATCCAGCTGTGGCTCGGCTGATTCAGGAAGGCCAAGTGCAGCAGCAACATCAACTACCGGCAGGACTTCCCCTCTCAGCTCGATAATGCCCTCGACAAATGGATGAGCATGCGGAATGGACACAACCGGAACGGGATTCAGGATCTCTTTTACCTTCATAACATTTATACTGAATTTATTTTTGCCGATACTGAACTCGACTACCTCCAGCTCATTAGTACCGGATTCTAATAAAATGCTGCTATCTTTCATAACGCTCGTCCTTCCAGGTATAAGAGTATACTTTATAAATATCTATCATTACCTCTTTTATCGGCTGTACAAGTTAACTGTTTAGTTGGGAAAAATCAACAAAACATAACATGACGACGTATGGGATATAAACCTTGCCGGGGCATTAGGGAAAATTCAATAAGCCTTCCAATATAAACAAAGTTCCGAATAGCACCTATAATAAGGGCCAATTTTACACCTTTTCATTTTCAACATGTTAAAATAGTGATAATAATCGGAGGGATGAAAGTCGTGGAGCATTTAATAAATAAAAGGGTAAAAAATATCGAGATATCAGGCATTCGAAAATTCTTCAATATGGTTGCAGATGTAAAGGACATGGTTTCACTGACTATTGGCCAGCCAGACTTCCCTACACCAAACCATGTCAAGGATGCTGGCAAGAATTCAATCGATGCAAATATTACTACATATACACATAATGCTGGTCTTCTTCAATTAAGGGAGGCTGCAGCAAACTTTTATCTAAATAAATATAATGTTTCCTATTCACCACAACACGAGACAATTATTACTGTCGGTGCCAGCGAAGCCATAGATATTGCATTTAGGACAATCCTGGATGAGGGGGCAGAAGTTATTCTTCCAGGGCCTGTTTACCCAGGTTACGAACCAATCGTCAAGCTGTGCGGCGCCAATCCTGTCTATGCAGATATCAGGAACACACAGTTCCGAATGACTGCAGCGTTAATTGAGAGCCTGATTACAGAAAAAACAAGGTGCATTGTCCTGCCATACCCATCCAACCCTACTGGCGTCAGCCTTAATGAGTCGGAACTGAAGGAAATTGCACGACTGCTAGAAGACAAGGATATCTTTGTCCTGGCCGACGAAATTTACAGCGAACTTGTATATGAGCAGAAACATGTTTCAATTGCCCAATTCATCAAGGAAAAGGCAATTGTTATCAACGGGTTATCTAAATCACACTCAATGACTGGCTGGCGAATCGGAATGCTGTTCGCGCCCGAGTATCTGGCCAAGCATATCCTGAAAGTGCACCAATACAATGTGACATGCGCCACCTCGATATCGCAAATGGCCGCACTGGAAGCATTGACTAAAGGTATAGATGACGCCGAGCCAATGAAGCAAGAATACGCTTCAAGGCGTGATTATGTATTCAAGAGGCTTACTGAAATGGACCTTGATGTAATTAAACCTGAAGGTGCATTTTACTTTTTTGTGAAAATCCCTGAAGACAACATCACTTCATTTGATTTTTGCATGGAGCTTGTCAACAAGGCAAAGCTTGCTGTTGTCCCAGGAAGTGCTTTCTCTGACCTTGGCGAGGGATATTTCCGACTATCATACGCCTACTCTATGGGCACGTTAAAAGAAGGTCTGAACCGCCTTGAAGGA
>DMSR01000126.1 GCA_003457145.1 Bacillus sp. (in: firmicutes) | reverse complement strand
TTGTCGGATTGTCCGAGCGTTTACAGAGACTCTTCGAAATCACCGGCTTGGCCGATATTATCGATATAAACAGCCAGATTGAGGGTGGAGTACAATGAACCAAGCATTTGACTACATTGAAATGAAGATCCCGGCAAAACCGGAATTTGTAGGTGTCATCCGTTTGACGCTATCCGGAATTGCAAGTCGTATGGGTTTTTCTTATGATGAGATAGAGGATTTGAAAATTGCCACAAGTGAGGCTTGTACAAATGCAGTGCAGCATGCCTATCAAAAAAATGAAAATGGCGAAGTAATCATTGGTTTCGGACTTTATGAAGACCGACTTGAAGTAATGGTTGCAGATAACGGCCAGAGTTTTGATTTCCAGTCAGCTCGCCAGGGTCTTGGTCCTTATGATCAGAATAGTTCAGTCGAATTCCTTCGTGAAGGAGGCTTGGGACTGTATTTGATCGAAACTCTGATGGATGAGGTTCGGATTCATCACAAAGAGGGTGTCACGGTCTTTATGACTAAGTACCGAGAAGGAGAGCAGGTGGAGAGAGATGCAGAGACAATCTCAACCTAAGCAACGTCCAAAAGAAGAAATTAATGAACTAATCAAGCGTTACCAGCTTCACGAGGATGCAGACGCACAAAGTGAGTTAGTCCTCCATTATCAAAACCTGGTAGAAACTATTGCGAGGAAATATTCAAAAGGAAGATCGTTTCACGAGGATATATTCCAGGTTGGAATGATCGGTCTTTTAGGTGCAATACGCCGTTATGATGAAACCTTTGGAAAAAGCTTTGAAGCATTTGCAGTTCCAACAATCATTGGTGAAATCAAAAGATTTTTAAGAGATAAAACGTGGAGTGTGCACGTCCCTCGAAGAATCAAGGAGCTTGGACCCAAAATTAAGACAACTGTCGAAGATCTAACAACCCATCTGCACCGGTCTCCAAGAGTTGATGAGATTGCCGAAGCCCTGGAAGTTTCCGAAGAAGAAATTCTAGAGGCAATGGAGATGGGTAAAAGCTATCAGGCGTTATCTGTCGACCATTCAATTGAAGCAGATTCAGATGGGGGAACAGTAACTCTGTTAGATATCGTTGGAAACATTGATGAAGGTTATGAGAAAATTAACCAAAGAATGGTGCTTGAAAAGGTCCTTCATGTTCTTAGTGAAAGGGAAAAGTTAATTATCCAATACACATATCTTGATAATCTGAGCCAAAAAGAAGCTGGAGATAAGCTCGGTATATCACAAATGCATGTTTCAAGACTTCAAAGAAGAGCAATCAAGAAACTTCAAGAAGCAATTCATGCTGAAAATAGCAATTCGGAGTTTATTACATGATCCAACAGTTCAAAGACAAAATTGAACTTTACGCATACCAGACAATAAAAGAAGGTAAATTGGAGTGCGGTGATAGTTATTACTATACTGCCACCGATGACTACTTTGTCTGTGTACTTGCGGATGGGTTAGGGTCAGGACAATATGCACGCGAGGCTTCTGCGGCAGTTGTCAGTGTAGTAGAAGAGCATCACCATGAAGATGTAGATACTTTAATGAGGTTTTGTAATAATATCCTTGTCCAAAAAAGAGGAGCAGCCGTTACCATTTTCAAGGTCTTTTTTGAGACAAGGGAGTTCGTCTATAGTTGTGTGGGAAATATCCGATTCTTTCTTTATTCGCCAAATGGCAAGTTAACTTACCCATTGCCTGTAACAGGGTACTTGTCTGGAAAGCCACAGGTATTCCACACCCAGAGATTCGTTTTTGAACCGGAATCGAAATTCCTTATTTATTCAGATGGATTTGATATTCACGGGGCAAAATCGTTGCTGAAGGGCTACCGATCAATAGCAGCTATTGCGGAACAAATCAAAAGTGAATATGAAAATTCATTGGATGATGCTACTTTTATTGTTGGAAGCTTACTTTAGCGGTGGGCTTCTTTTTGTTTTCATTACACTTCACTTTTTATTATTTAGTATGGTCAATTGTTAGGTAACATAGAATGAGGGAGCCGATAGTGTTCTTCGCACTCCCTATTAACATATTCACAACTTTGGTACACTGTAATAAGGGGTAGGCAAAAATTACTCAATAAGATTATGGAGGATTGACTCTTGACTCAAACAATGGAAAAACAGGATCAATATATTAAAATCATTGCCAAAGAGCAATCATTAACAGCAAAACAGGTGCAAAGTGTCATTTCTTTAATAAATGAAGGAAACACTGTCCCGTTCATTGCCCGTTACCGAAAGGAAATGACTGGCGCACTCGATGAAGTGCAAATCCGTGATATCGTTGAGAGATGGCAATACATACAGAGTTTAGCGCAACGCAAAGAAGAAGTCGTCAGGTTGATTGGCGAACAGGGCAAGCTAACGGACGATCTTAGAGCTAGCATTGAAAAAGCAATCAAGCTGCAGGAAGTAGAGGATATCTACCGGCCGTATAAGCAGAAAAGAAGAACCAAAGCAACTGTTGCAAAGGAGAAGGGTCTTGAACCACTTGCTCTTTGGATGCTGGAGTTTCCTGTTGCTGGAAGCCTTGAGGAAAAATCGAAAGAGTTTTTATCAGATGATCAAGGTGTAACCTCTCTGGAGGAGGCTATTGCTGGCGCGAAGGACATCATAGCTGAAATAGTGTCCGATGATGCCGAAAGCCGAAAGTGGATCCGAAACGAAACTTTTAAGTCAGGATCAATCGAATCTGCGGTTAAAAATGAAGAACTGGATGAGAAAAAAGTATATGAAATGTACTATGAATACTCAGAACCAGTAAGCAAGGTTGTCCCGCACAGGATTCTTGCTCTCAACCGCGGTGAGAAAGAGGAACTGTTAAGGGTTTCGATTAAGCCAAAAATAGATCTGATCATGAATTATTTACAAAGAAAATGGATTTCAAAAGGTCATGCAGTGACAGCTTCAGCTGTTCTGGAGGCGATAGAAGACGCCTATAAGCGCCTGATTCAGCCTTCCATTGAGCGTGAAATCAGGAATGAACTGACTGACAAAGCCGAAGAACAGGCGATTCATATCTTCTCTGAGAACCTGCGCAAATTACTTTTGCAGCCACCGTTAAAAGGAAAGGTTGTTCTTGGTGTCGACCCGGCATTCAGGACAGGCTGCAAGCTGGCAGCAGTTGATGAAACGGGCAAGGTGCTTTCAATTGGCGTAATCTATCCGCATACATCCAGCTCGAAAAGCTCGGAAGCCCGCGATAAATTCATTAAGGTTCTTAAGGATTATAATGTGGAAATGGTCGCAATCGGGAATGGAACGGCGTCAAGGGAAACGGAACAATTTGTCTCGGACATCCTGAAAGAAATTGATGAAGAGATTTTTTATTTGATTGTTAACGAAGCAGGAGCAAGTGTTTATTCAGCTTCTGACCTTGCCCGGGAAGAATTTCCGAACTACCAGGTAGAGGAAAGAAGTGCTGTCTCCATTGCGCGACGCTTGCAGGATCCGTTGGCTGAGCTTGTTAAAATCGATCCAAAATCTGTTGGGGTTGGTCAGTACCAGCATGATGTTGGTCAAAAGAAGCTTTCCGAATCACTTACCTTTGTTGTGGAAACAGCTGTTAACCAGGTTGGGGTGAATGTAAACACCGCATCATCTTCTTTACTGCAATATGTTTCAGGACTCTCAAAGACAGTTGCTATGAATATCGTTAAAAAGCGGGAAGAAGAGGGTAAATTCAACAGTCGTGCGCAATTGAAAAAAATCCCTCGCCTCGGCGCAAAGACATATGAACAGGCAATCGGCTTCCTTCGCGTGATTGATGGGAAAGAGCCGCTTGATCGAACGGGCATCCATCCAGAAAGCTATGGTGAGGTCAAGCAGCTGCTGGACAGCCTCGGATTCAAAACAGGTGACTTAGGAAGTGTTGCGCTGAAAGATGCGCTTGCTAACATAAATATCGATCAGACAGCAGACGAGCTTGGCATTGGCAAGTTGACTCTCAAAGATATCATTGATGCTCTAGTTAGACCGGAAAGAGATCCGCGAGACGAACTTCCCTCTCCACTTCTAAAGAAGGACGTTCTAAAGCTCGAGGATTTAAAAACAGGTATGGAGCTGCAAGGAACAGTCCGAAATGTCGTCGATTTCGGTGCATTTGTCGATATTGGCGTCAAGCAGGATGGTCTTGTTCATATTTCAAAGCTAAGCAACAGGTTCGTTAAGCATCCATTGGATATTGTATCAGTAGGAGATGTAGTTACCGTTTGGGTGGACGGTGTTGACCAGAAAAAAGGACGGGTTGCGTTAACAATGCTTAAGCCGGACAATGCTTAATAGGAAAAGGCTGCGGATTAATCCTCGCAGCCTTTTTTAATATGTTCCCACATAGGTGCTCTTAATGCCTTAATACCCCTGTTTATTTCTATAAAAATACCAGCACTGATTTAAAAGTTTGATTTGATAACGATTCTTTTCATAGAAGGCTCGTTTCATTTGATTCTGGAACCAGACAGGCATATAAATACCTCCTTAGAATAATACGGGAAAGGTATCATTAATATATGCTATAATGGGTTGTCATGTTTCTATAAAAGGCAGGCGTTTTATTATGACAGACCAGGAATTACATGAACTTGTGGTGAAAATTTCGAATGAACAATTCCATAAGCCATTCAGGCATAAAGCGTTTTTTAATCCAAGACTTCGTACTACCGGAGGCCGCTATATGCTGCGCAGTCATAATATCGAAATCAACCAGAAGTATCTTGAGCAGCTGGGCGAACAGGAATTGATCGGAATCATCAAACATGAGCTTTGTCATTACCATCTTCATTTAGAGGGAAAAGGTTNNTAAGGATTTCAGGGATTTATTAAGAGAGGTTGATGCTCCTCGTTTTTGTTCAGTCCTTCCAGATGAGAAGAAAAGAAGATCAAAACGGAAGATCATCTTCTACCAGTGCAGTAATTGTAAATTGATGTATCGGCGAAAAAAATCGATTGATACGGCGAAATATGTTTGTGGAAAGTGCCGCGGAAAGCTTGTCAAAGTAAAAGAAATGGCTATGGATTGAGCTTTATAAAGGTTTAAGGATAAAATAAAAACTTCTTAAAAAACCTTCTTGACTTTCACTAGGCATCTCCCTATAATAGTAAGAGTCGACAAGACAACGACATCTAAAAATAAAGTTATTCCGCAGTAGCTCAGTGGTA
>DMSR01000206.1 GCA_003457145.1 Bacillus sp. (in: firmicutes) | reverse complement strand
TGAAACCCATGACATTCTCGAAGAACTTGATAGCGATGACATCATTGAAGTAATGAGCAAGCGTGGTTATAGCTGCTTTAAAGGTAGCAGCTCTGGTGATAATGTTTTTTCTTCTGTTGAGCATCTGCTTGATTGCGGATTGGTTGACACAGCAAGAGCGGAAGCCATGATGATTGTTGGGAAAATCCTTGGGAGGTCGCTATGAATTGGCCTTTCCCACCAGCAACAGGCGCAGTTCCTTGGACTGCCAAACAAATCAAAGAGTACCAACAAGCGCAACGCGCAGAACTGCCAGAGGCTCCGCTATGAAACAAGCATTACAAATCGCTAAGGATTACATGAATGACCGACTTGAAGACCATGATTGCAAATATCAACGTCATCCTGCAACCGAAGCAGAGCGCATCAACATTCTTGCTGACATTGAAACCGTCAAAGAAGCACTAGCCAAGCAAGAGCAGCGTAGTGATAACGAGCCTTTGGGGGAGCCTGTGGGGACAGCAGGAGAACTGTTTACCAATACTGCGTTAGAGCGTTTGGACTTTAGACCAAGCACAAAAATTTACACCACACCACAACAACGCAAGCCGCTAACAGATGAGCAGATTTACGATATGTATAACGAACCTCGCAGTGATGCAGAGATGCTTGAATTTGCAGAAGTGAATGACGACGATAAAAAATAATCAGTAAAGAGATCAAAAAGTCAAAGTCAGGTCTTACTTGACTTTGGCTTTTTTAATGAAAAGGATACATGCTAATAAATCAAGCAATATTTATGAATTAAGAGACAAAAATACTGCATAACTGATTTTTTTAAAATATTGCGCTTGAATGAGCGGGAATGTTAGAATTATCTTTATGTGAAAAGATTCGGGAGTGGTAATCATGGACAAACGGGATTACTATGAAGTCCTTGGGGTCAGTAAATCGGCTACAAAGGATGAACTAAAGAAAGCGTATAGAAAGCTTTCTAAACAATTCCATCCGGACATCAATAAAGATCCGGGAGCAGATGAAAAATTCAAAGAAGTTAAAGAAGCATATGAAGTACTGAGTGATGACCAGAAGCGTGCCCAGTATGACCAATTCGGCCATGTCGATCCAAACCAGGGGTTCGGCGGCGGAGATTTTGGCGGCGGTTTTGGCGGGTTTGAAGACATCTTTAATTCTTTCTTCGGCGGTGGCGGCGGCAGACGCCGTGATCCTAATGCGCCAAGGCAGGGAGCTGACCTGCAGTATACAATGACGCTGAAATTTGAAGAAGCTGTTTTTGGCAAGGAAACAGACATAGAGATTCCTCGTGAAGAAACCTGTGGCACATGCAGCGGCACGGGGGCAAAACCGGGAACAAAGGTTGATACATGTAAACACTGCCATGGAAGCGGACAATTGAATGTTGAGCAAAATACACCGTTTGGCCGTATTGTTAATCGGAGAGTGTGCCATTATTGCAGTGGAACAGGTAAAGAGATCAAGGAAAAATGCAATACTTGCTCCGGTACAGGAAAGGTTACAAGACGCAATAAAATCCATGTGAAGATTCCTGCCGGTGTAGATGATGGTCAACAATTAAGAGTTGCTGGAAAAGGGGAAGCTGGAATTAATGGCGGCCCTGCAGGTGACTTATACATCGTTTTCCATATCAGATCACATGAATTCTTTGAACGTGATGGGGATGACATTTATTGCGAAATGCCAATAACATTTGTCCAAGCCTCACTTGGAGATGAGGTAGAGATTCCTACTTTGCATGGCAAGGTGAAACTCAAAATTCCTGCAGGTACTCAAACAGGGACTAAGTTCCGGTTAAAGGGCAAAGGTGTCCCTAATGTCAGAGGATATGGAACTGGAGATCAGCATGTTCTTGTCCGCATCATCACACCGACAAAGCTATCTGAAAAGCAGAAGCAGCTATTAAGAGAATTTGCAGAAGTGACTGGTCAATTGCCGCTTGGAGAACAAGAGAATAGCTTTTTTTCAAAAGTAAAACGAGCCTTTAAGGGCGAATAATGGATTGGAGCTGGAATGAATGAAATGGTCTGAAATCAGCATTTTGACAACAAATGAAGCGGTTGAGCCGATTTCGAATATCCTGCATGAAGCAGGTGCGAGCGGAGTGGTGATCGAAGACCCCGTTGAGCTCTCGAAGGAAAGAGAGGACCAGTTCGGAGAAATATACCAGCTCAATCCAGACGATTACCCAGAAGAAGGAGTCGTCATCAAAGCGTATCTTCCAGTAAATAGTTTCCTTGGCGAAACTGTCGATGAGATAAAAGAAGCAATCAATAACTTGATTACTTACAATATTGACATTGGGAAGAATACAGTATCAATCAGCGAAGTAAATGAAGAAGAATGGGCAACTGCCTGGAAGAAGTACTACAATCCAGTGAAGATATCAGAGAAATTTACGATTGTGCCTACCTGGGAAGACTATACTCCAGTACACACGGATGAACTGATCATTGAACTTGATCCAGGGATGGCTTTTGGCACAGGTACACACCCAACTACTGTTATGTGTATTCAGGCCCTTGAACGGACTGTAAAAGCTGATGATTATGTAATCGATGTCGGGACAGGTTCAGGGGTACTTAGCATTGCGGCAGCGAAGCTAGGGGCTGGACAAGTCATGGCGCTGGATTTGGATGATGTAGCCGTACAAGTGGCTAAAGAGAATATTAAATTGAATCAGGCTCAGGAAATTGCTTCTGTATCCCAGAATAATCTTTTGGATGGGGTAGAGGGAGGAGCTGACATTGTTGTCGCGAATATCCTCGCTGAAGTAATCCTCAGGTTTGCTGATAATGCAGGCAGGATTGTGAAAAAAGGCGGATTCTTCATTACATCTGGGATCATTCAGCAGAAAAAGGAAGTTGTAAAGGATGCAGTGATTAACGCTGGCTTTGACATTGAAGAAATCATTGCTATGGAAGACTGGGTTGCGATAATCGCAAAGAAAAGGTAATTGGGGAAAAGGGGAACTAATCCCCCTTTTTTCTGTCTTTTTTTGGACAGATACGTTTTCTTTTAGCTTTAACGTTTGTAAATAAATACTACGATTAAAAGAATAACTCTGTCTTTTTTGTCTGCAAAGAAGGAGAGATTCTGGAAAATGGTTAGTTTGAACGCTATTTATATGGCCAAATAGAACTTGAAAGCAGGTGTGCTTTGGTGCAGCGTTATTTTATCAATGACCCAGGGAGCCATGACCAATTCAACATTCGCGGCGATGACTATCACCATATTGTTCGAGTGATGAGAATGAAGGCAGGGGATGAGATTATCGGTGTTTTTCAGCAGGAGAAAATTGCAATTTGCCAGATTGCAGAAATTACCGATGAAATGGTTGTAGCAAACATTGTAAAATGGAAAGAAGGGACTCCAGAGCTTCCAATCCATGTAGCTATCGCGAGCGGTCTGCCTAAAGGGGATAAGCTTGAATGGATTATACAGAAGGGTACAGAACTTGGTGCCTATGAATTTGTCCCTTTCACTGCATCCCGCTCAGTCGTTAAATGGGACGGCAAAAAAGCTTCAAAAAAAGTCGAACGATGGCAAAAGATCGCAAAGGAAGCTGCGGAACAATCCCATCGCAGCAGGATTCCTGTAGTTACCGAACCGGTCAGTGTAAAGGAGCTTATAAAAATCAGCGGCAAGTACCAGCATAAGCTGATTGCCTATGAGGAAGAAGCAAGGGAAGGGGAAGCATCGATCCTTTCTTCCACTCTAGCCAAACTGCAGGCAGGTGAAAGCCTCCTGTTCGTATTTGGACCAGAAGGCGGATTGACTTCAGAGGAAATTTCCCTGCTTTCCGAAAATGGCTTTAAAACATGTGGTCTAGGACCACGGATCTTGCGAACAGAAACAGCGCCTTTGTATGCATTGTCTGCTGTTTCCTATCATTTTGAATTAATGAGGTGAAAATAATGCCTACAGTTGCGTTTCATACATTAGGTTGTAAGGTTAATCATTACGAAACAGAAGCCATTTGGCAGTTATTTAAAGAACAAGAATATGAGAGAGTAGATTTCGAATCAATTTCGGATGTATATATCATCAATACCTGTACAGTTACTAATACAGGGGATAAGAAAAGCCGCCAGGTGATCCGCCGTGCAGTCCGAAAGAATCCTGATGCAGTCATTTGTGTGACAGGCTGCTATGCACAGACATCTCCTGCAGAAATCATGGCAATTCCTGGGGTTGACATTGTTGTAGGTACTCAGGACCGTGTGAAGCTTCTTGATTATATAGAAAAGTACAAGGAAGAGCGACAGCCAATCAACGCAGTTGGGAATATCATGAAGAACCGTGTATATGAAGAACTTGATGTACCAGCATTCACTGACCGTACAAGGGCTTCATTAAAGATCCAGGAAGGCTGCAACAATTTCTGTACATTTTGTATCATCCCCTGGGCTCGCGGATTAATGAGATCACGTGACCCGCAGGAAGTCATCCGTCAGGCACAACAGCTAGTTGATGCAGGCTATAAGGAAATCGTCCTTACAGGCATCCATACAGGTGGTTATGGCGAAGATATGAAGGACTATAATCTTGCTGCATTGCTAAGTGATTTAGAGGCTCAAGTAACTGGCTTGAAACGCCTCCGTATCTCATCTATAGAAGCAAGCCAAATTACTGATGAAGTCATCAAGGTAATTGACAAGTCAAATATTATTGTCCGCCACCTGCACATTCCTCTTCAATCGGGATCCGACACTGTATTGAAAAGAATGCGAAGAAAATATACGATGGAATTTTTCGGTGAGCGTCTTGATCGATTGAAAGAGGTTCTTCCAGGACTTGCAGTTACATCCGATATCATTGTTGGTTTCCCGGGTGAAACGGAAGAAGAGTTCATGGAAACCTACAATTTCATTAAAAAGCACCAATTTTCAGAGCTTCATGTTTTTCCATATTCAAAGCGGACAGGAACACCTGCCGCAAGAATGGACAATCAGGTTGATGAAGACGTAAAAAATGAACGTGTCCACCGATTGATCGAGCTTTCCAATCAGCTTGCCAAGGAATATTCTTCACAGTTCGAAAACGAGGTTCTGGAAGTGATTCCAGAAGAGCTTCATAAAGACTCCCCTGAAAGCGGACTTTATGTTGGATACACGGATAATTACTTGAAGGTGATTTTCCCTGCAGCTGAAGATATGGTCGGAAAGATTGTAAAGGTCAAAATCATCAAGGCAGGCTATCCGTTCAATGAAGGACAGTTTGTCAGGGTTTTAGGTGAGGAAAATGTTATCGAAGAAGCTGTTATTTAATCGAAAAAAAGGGATAGCTGGCGATTCGTCAGTTATCCCTTTTTTTGTAGTTTATAAAAAAGATTATCAAATGTACTATCTGCGAAAGTACATGAATTTCAACGATAAACTGATGCGTATCAATGAATAATTCAAAGGAAATGAATGATTATCCCCAGTCTGCAATCATGAACTTCCTCCATGGATTTTTTCAATCATCCTTCCAAAACTCTCAGCGACAGGCAGGATCAACAATGAGGAAATGATGTTAAATGCGACACTGACGTGTGCAAGCTGAACTTCTGCTCTCACTGCAGTTTGGGGAGCAAAGGCTGCAATCTGATCAATAAATGGATAGAATACTGCTGCACCGGCTATATTGAGCCAAACGTGCGCATAAGCCGTCAGGCGTGCTTCTTTCCCAGCCCCGATTGAAGCCAGCAAAGCTGTTATGCAGGTACCTATATTGGCACCGAGCATTGCTGCGACTGCTGAATCCATATTCAAATTTCCTTCTGCTAAAAATCCCATAATGACACCAGTCATAGCAGTACTAGACTGGATGGCGGCGGTGATGATCGTTCCAGTAGCCATGCTCATCAAATGGCTCGTGTTCAAATTAGCCAGTGCACTTTCCACTTGTGGTATGTTTGTGACAGGGGCAGCCAAAAAGGTGAATCCACGCATTGCGGCAAAAACTGCTGCGATTCCGAAGGAAACTGCCCCGATGTTTTTCCACGTCTTATTTTTGGCAATCATCAAAATTGCACCGATAACTGCCA
>DMSR01000474.1 GCA_003457145.1 Bacillus sp. (in: firmicutes) | reverse complement strand
ATGCGCTCATCCAACCTGAAGAATTATACTTTTCGCAATAATGGTGACCTGACCTTCGAAAATGTAAGTAATGATTGGGGGCTTTCGCAAAACGGAAACAGCAACGGTGCCGCCTACGCAGATTTGGACAATGACGGAGATTTGGATTTGATCATCAACAACATCAACTCACCGGCTTTTGTCTATGAAAATCTTGCCGTTCAAAAGGGGAAAGGGAATTTTCTTAAAATCGAACTGAAAGGCGAGGGTCAAAATACCATCGGTCAGGGCGCACTCGTGAAAGTTTTCGCCGGAGGAATAATGCAAGTTCAAGAGCAAAATATCTACCGGGGATTTCAGTCTTCAGTCACTCCAATTTTGGTGTTTGGAGTAGGTCAAAACACAAAAACCGATTCAGTCCATGTACACTGGCCCGGTGGTAAAGTTTCCATTCTCAAGGATTTAAATGTCAACGAATCTTTCATTGTTTCACAAGCTGAAGCAGGAAAAAGTCAAAATTCAAAAACGGTTAAACCCCAGCCACTATTTACGCAAGTGGCTAAAATCCCCTCCTCGAGAGCCCAAACAGTCAATGATTTCAAGAGGCAGCCACTTTTGAGCTTTGGAATCTCCGGAAACGGGAAAGCCATGGCAGTGGAGGATTTCAATGGTGATGGCAATTCCGACATCTTTTTGGGCGGAGGTGCAGGAGTCAGCGCCCGATTGATATTTGGTCAGGGGAATGGGAGATTTTCCAGAACCGATTCCACCGCATTCCTTGCGGCGGCTCTATCTGAAGATTCCGATGCCCTGAGTTTTGATGCCAATGGAGACGGGTTTTTAGATCTTGTAGTCGGAAGTGGAGGCATGCATCAATTTAATCTGGGTGATGCCGAACTTCAAGTCCGATTGTACCTCAACGACGGCAAGGGCAATTTTTCGTTGTCTCCAAATGGACTTCCAAAAGAGTCCTTTCCAACTGGTACTTTGGCGACTGCTGATTTCAATGGAGATGGCTTTGACGATATTTTCGTTGGTGGGCGNNTTCACTGACCAAACTGCTGTTTTAGCTCCGGATTTCAAAAATATGGGCATGATCACAGATTCAGGTTTCGCAGATTTGAACGGAGATGGTAAGCCAGAATTGATTCTGGTAGGAGATTCTATGCCAGTCACGATTTTTTCTAAAACCGGAGCTATTTGGCAAAATGTAACCTCTGTGTACTTCGATTTGCCACAGATTGGATTTTGGTCAAACCTACTGATCGAGGATTGGAACTTGGATGGAAAGCCGGAGCTTTTCATCGGAAATCATGGCAAAAATTCCCAACTTTTTGCTTCTGACACCCAGCCCATGGAATTGCTTTACAAGGATTTTGACGCCAACGGTTCCACCGACGCCATTTTGGGCTATTACATTCAGGGAGAAAAATATCCTTCACCTAGTAGGGACGAGGTCCTCGGTCAGGTCTTGTTTTTGAAGAAAAGATACTTGGATTTTAAAAGTTTCTCAGAAGTGAAAATGGAAAATCTTTTCACTCAGGAGGAGCGAAAAGACAGTCGGTCCACATTTATCAACCGATTAGAAACGAGTTATTATGTTTTGGACCAAAGTGGTAAATTTCAATCTAAGCCCTTGCCTGTACAAGCTCAGTTCTCCCCTGTTTTTGCCTCGGTATTTAAAGATTTGAATGGAGATGGAAATCCCGATCTAGTATTGGGGGGAAATCTTTTTGATGCGAAAATCAAGTTTGGTCGCTACGACGCCAATCATGGTTTGGTTTTCCTTGGGGATGGAATGGGAGGCTTCAAGGCACTTTCTTCTGTTCAATCCGGGCTTNNAGGCGATGGGATTTACCTATTCCGTCACCATTTATCAAAAGAATTAAGCCAATAGCGGCAGAATAACGTAATTTAAATTTTGAAATTGCCCAACATAACCATGAAGAAGTACTTTGCGGCGTCCGGCCTCTTACTGATGAGCTTTCAGCTGAATGAGCGTGCCGTGTTTGAAGCTTATACCCAAAAAATTCCAGGTACGGAAGTGACCTTTGATATGACTCNNCGATTTTCCTGATCAAAACCCCATTCACGAAGTGAAATTGGATGCCTTTTGGATGGGTGTTCATGAGGTAACTTGGGATGCCTTTGAGCTTTTTTTGGATAAACACTTTGAAGAATCGATGACCGAAGGGGGGCTTGGGGAGCGGGTGGATGGTTTGACTCGCCCCAGTTTGCCATATTTAGACATGACTTTCGGGATGGGAAAAGAAGGAAAGCCTGCTGTGGGGATGACCCAATACGGGGCTCTTCAATACTGTCATTGGCTATATTTGAAAACTGNNGAATATGCATGGACGAATTCAAACAGTCAGGGAAGCACCCAAGCAGTGGGCTTAAAGAAACCGAATCCTTGGGGACTTTTTGACATTTACGGAAATGTACAGGAATGGACTATTGACGGGTATGAGCCTGATTTTTACAGTAGATCCGGAAAAGAAAATCCCTTCAATCCAGCAGAGAAACTTTATCCACACGTTCTTGAGCGGCTGGAATTC
>DMSR01000515.1 GCA_003457145.1 Bacillus sp. (in: firmicutes) | reverse complement strand
GTGACCTGCATCTCAATGATTCCATCGTCAAATTGCTCCTCATCTTCATCGCTTTCCACCATAGTGACGATCATAACCATTCCTTGCGCATGCAAGGAAAAAATTTCTACAGCCACAGAACCCATAATTTCCAAATCAAATTCCTCGCTTGCCTCAGCAAGCATGTCATGGAAAAGCTGGTGCCATTTAAGAGAATCCTTCCAAATGTCTTCCTTAGTCAATCCCCTGTCAGAAAGGTCATCAATTGTAAGAAAAATTTTAATTTTATTATTAGTTAATCGTTCTAAGCGCATAATCATGCCCCCTGCCATCGACAAAGCTCTTGTTTTAGTTTATGAAATTATCACAGGTTGGTGAGTTATTTCATTTTGCCAATGCGCTTTTTTAACCATTTCTCCCACTCTGCCCTTGAAAGTCCAACTATGTTTTCTTTGTATTTATACTGCAGCTGAGGCGGCATGGATTCAATCGCATTTCCTCCAAGGCCAATAAACAAATCTGAATATTTCCCACTTATCTCATCAGCTAAATTCAGTGTGGACAATCTATTTTTTTCAAGTGTGCATGATAAAAATAAAAACTTGGGATTCACTTTATTGAGGACAATCTCAATATCATTCTCTGCCAAGCTCGTACCTAAAAAAATGACTTCAAATCCTTTTCTTCTTAAAAACATCGTAAATATCAATAAGCCTAGTTCATGCCTTTCACCAGGGCCACATACAGTGACAGCTATCGGAAGAAAAGAATTATACGGGGATGAGTTGGATATGCTTTCAATCCTGGACCGCAAAAGAGAAGATGCAAAATGTTCATGAGCAGTTGATATGCTTCCTTCTTCCCATAAGTCTCCAACCTTAATCAATATAGGGCCGATTAGATCAATAACTGTTTTATCAACCGTAAATAGGCTAAAGGCCTGATCGAGAAGACCATGTGCCTTTGCACTATTAAAATTCAAGAGTGCCGATAATAGCTTATCACCTAGCCCCTCTGAATAATCCTGTTTAGGCTCTTCAACAGCATCAAAGATGGAATCGGCACTATCCAGCAAGGAAATCGCCTGGCTGATTGTATAGCCGTTTTTGCTTTTTGTAATTAGCCATCTTAAAATTCTTAGATGTTCCTCCGTGTACAATCGATGCCCGGATTCATTTCTGATCGGTGCGATCATTTGATATCTCCGCTCCCACGCCCTCAAGGTTCCTGGTTGGATACCAAGCATACTGGATACTGCTTTTATAGTATATATACCCTCGCTGCTCCCCATCCTCATTCCTCCGTACCTTTACTCCATACCCAATATAACTAATTTACAGTTTGATAGAGGGTGGTTCCAGCATAATTTAAATCTTGCTTTATTTCAGAAGTCATCAAAAAACCAGAAGTGAAAATTTTTCACTCCCGGGTCCGAAAGCATCAAGGTATACCAAAAGAGAAAGGGCGCACGTAAGAAAAACTTTAAACACTTGTTTCTGCATCAGGAAGCAAGGTGATTAAATGGGTTTCTGACTTGGCTCCCAGTCTTAATGGCACTGTAGTTGTACCATACCCATTACTTGTTAACACTACCGTACCATTCTTCATCTTCACCCCGCCTAACTCATAAGGTCCATAACCAAAAATCCTAATTTGGCCTCCGTGTGTATGTCCACTTAAAACAAGGCTGATTTGGTGGTCGGACGTAAGATTGCTGGCGATAGCCGGGTTATGACTTACAAGTATCTTAAAACCACCTTCACCTGCATCTTGAATGGCGAGATCCAGCCTGCTTTTCCCCAGACTCAGGTCATCAATGCCCAAAACCTTCAGTGTATCTCCTGCAGCTGATTCAAATTTAACTGCAGTATTATCAAGCATTTTAACACCTGAGTGGAAAAGCAATGAATCGAGCTCATGTTGATTAAACTCATAATCATTATTACCCCAGACAAAAAAGACAGGCGCAATTGTTTTTAATTTATCAATATTGGCTGAAACACGATCAAGTTCTACTCCCTTTTCCGCTAAATCTCCACCGATGATAACAAGATCAGCGATTCCTTTTGCCTCATCGATAACCGAATCAGAAATGCTCCGCTTATGAATATCTGATATAAAGAAAATCGTAACAGAGCCAAAGCTTTCAGGAAATTCTTTAAAGCTCAACTCCTGTTTCAGCACCCTGTCCCCAAAGGCCTGGCGGTACATATATAACAGCAGGAATCCGCCTGCAAGGATGATAACTGTCAAGAAATAAATTAGGTCCATAACTGCCTCCTGCGAATCCTAAATAATGTTCATTCTAATTCTCTGCCGAAATAGGCGCAACTGCAATGATACCATAAAGGCAGCAGAAACCGAAAAATACAGCTGTTTGCCAAAACCCAAAGGGAAGGAGCAGAAAAAAACAGCCGAGACTGCCAATAGCTAAAATTATATCAGAAACAAACCCTTTTTTACCCTGCAGAGTTTGAAACACAGCGAGGATCCCGTCCCTGATCAACCCGCCTTTTGCAAACATGCCAATGACAAGGGCCATCGCTCCTGCAAGAAATTCTATCGGGTTTAGGATAAACTCCCCTAAAAATTCTTCGGACCTAAAGGGATTTATTGAAGGAATCCAATTGACAACAAGATAACCACATAGTAACCCGAACAAAAGCCTGAATAGTTTCCAATACATAAAAAAACCTCCCATACACAATGTATGAAAGGCACTTGTCTTTATTTCAATTTAAAAAGCGATATCAACCTTCATGGATGTCAAGAATACGGAAACCGGATTCTTCAAGCTTTTTAATAAACTTTTCAATATTATCTTTCTTCTCAACTTTCATGACAATCCTGCGGACCAGTTTATCTGTTTCATCAAATGTGACCAATGAAATGATATGCTCATGGAACTGATGGGCAATATCCGCAAGCCTTGCAATCCTGCCTTCCGTTTCCACTGAGGTAAAAGCAATCCTGACTCCTTCACGGTGCATTCCGAAAGCGCTTTGAAACTGCTCAATTACATCATAACGGGTTACTCCCCCGAGAAACTTCCTATTATCATCTACAACGGCAAGCAATGGAAAATCCTTCAGTTTCACCAATGTGGTTTCGAAAATCTCGCCACCCTGCAAAAAGTCGTCCTTGAAGGTTGCGATGTCTTTAGCAGAGGTCTTTTGCAAGAACTCCTCTTTCGACTTTCCAGCTGCAAAGAAGCCTGCATAAATTCCGTGCCTAGTCACAACTCCTTCATATCTCCCGGTTTTGGATGGCGAGAGATATGAAGGAGTTGTGACTAG
>DMSR01000117.1 GCA_003457145.1 Bacillus sp. (in: firmicutes) | reverse complement strand
TAATAAACCGGGACGCTGCATACTAAGTACCAGGAAATCATTGCAACAAGCTGTATCGGTACTTGCTTGGGAACAAAGTTCAGACAAAACACGGGCTTGAAACAACTGTGGCTGAGTATTTGTCTCTGAGCTCTATTGAGAAAACAACATTTCGCAGTAAATTTCTGCAGCTTTATGATTCTTCGCCATTATACCAGGTTCTCGATCGGAACAACCTCATTATTGCCCATGCAGGATTCCGTGAAGAGTTCATCGGTAAAAATAATTCCAAGGTAAAAACGTTTGTCCTTTATGGAGATATAACCGGAGAAACAAATCCTGACGGCACTCCAGTTCGCCGCGATTGGGCAAAAGCCTATAAAGGAAAGGCTGTGATTGTCTATGGCCACACTCCCGTCAAAGAACCAAGGGTTATCAACAACACTTATAACATTGACACAGGAGCTGTATTTGGCGGCCAGCTCACGGCATTGAGATACCCAGAAATGAAGCTAGAATCCGTTCCTGCTGCAATGCCCTACGTCCCTGAAAAATTCCGTTTAATTTAACAGCAGTGCTCAGGTAAGATCAAAAGCTAACCATAGGAAAATGGTTAGCTTTTTTCNNTTTTCGGATAGTGATACGCAAGAAATTTTCTCCTATTTCCCTATAAACATCTGTGTCCAGTAATTTCCTGTACCTGTGTGACCAACACCTATGTGCGTGAAATTCGGGCTTAGGATATTCTTCCTGTGACCTTCACTATTCATCCATGCATTTACCACTTCTTCTGCAGTTGGCTGTCCCATTGCAATATTCTCACCTGCAGTTTGATAGGTGACACCAAAGTCCCTCATCATATCAAAAGGTGAACCATAAGTTGGGCTTGTATGTGAGAAGTACTTTTTAGCCTGCATATCATTTGATTTTTCTTGGGCCACATTACTTAAAGCGGTATCAGGCTGCAGATTGTTCAAGCCGTTTTTCCTCCGCTGCTCATTCGTTAATTCTATGACCTTTGTTTCAAAGGCACTCAGCTCTGTGCCACTTGGAGCCGCTTTTGGCTCGGGTGCTGGCGTTGTTTCCTGCTCAGGGGCTGGTGTTTGTTCAGGAGCTGGTGCTGTTTCCTCAGGTGCCGGCACTGTTCCCTGTTCGGGTGCCGGGGCTGTCCCTTGCTCTGGTGCCGGCGCTGCTCCCTGCTCTGGTGCCGGGGCTGTCCCTTGCTCTGGTGCCGGCGCTGCTCCCTGCTCTGGTGCCGGCGCTGCTCCTGGTGCCGGGGCTGCTCCTTGCTCTGGTGCAGGGAAATCAATTCCAGTACGTCTCCTCAATTCTTCCCTTAAATCAGACATGTCAGCCTGCTGCCAATCCTTGAATGTCAACTTTCCCTGTCTATTCATTTCTGTGTGGGGATACTTTGTGCTTGGTGTTCCAGTACTGTATGAGTTTGGATCAATGGTTAAAAAACCGCCATCAGGCAATTGCAGAATTTCGCTCGTTCCATTTTGGCTGCGTTTTTTAACATCATTCGTTCCAGTCCTGCCGTTTTGATTTCTGAATCTGTCCGTATCATTGTCCCAGTAGCCTGCATTCCTGTTACCCATTGAAGTCATTTGATTATCCCTTAAGTCAATGGCTTCATCGTTATTGGTGTTACAAGCTGCAAGTCCCAGAAGCATAAGAACAGACACAGCAATCAGGATTACATGTTTAAAGATCTTCAAGTGAAAGTTCCTCCCTGATATTTCATTTATTACTTTCTTATCATTTGAAGTTTTAAGTAAAATATTGAATGAAATATTTGTGAAAAACTTGGAATTAATTGTTATGTTAGCTGGATCGGATTGATTGTTGATTTTCGAGCATGGATTGAGTAGTGCTCTATGGATCCTTAATGAAACCCATATAATCTCTCATTATCTTTTGCATGGATTGGGAAAAAAATAAAAAGGCAAACCAATTATAGAGGTTTGCCTTTAGAGTGTAATCTTTTTCATATCCTCAGGAAGTTCAGATGAAAAATGAAATTCCTTTTGCAGGAAAGGATGAATAAACTTAATCTCCCTGCAATGGAGTGCTTGCCGGGAGATTAATTGTCTGTTCCCTCCATATAAGGTATCACCGAGGAGCGGATGACCAATAAATGCCATGTGAACCCTGATTTGATGTGTCCTGCCTGTCTCCAACCGTAATTGTATATGTGTAAAATTTCCATAACGCTTGAGAACGCGATAAAATGTACATGCATATTGTCCGTCAGGATTGACTTCCCGTTCAATGATGCTATCATTTTTTCTTGCTATTGGCTCTTCAATCATTCCTGTTTCTGGACCAATTATCCCCTCAGCCAATGCTTCATATGTACGCTTAACTCCACCTGTTCGCTGTTGTTTGCTGAACAAATGGTGAACATGGCTGTGCTTCGCGATCAGTACAATCCCTGAAGTGTCCCTGTCCAGCCTGGTCACGATATGTGTGGTAGCCGAAATCCCTTTGGCTTCATAATAGCCGATCAGGCCATTAGCCAGGCTGCCAAAAGGATGTTCACGGGAAGGTATAGTATTCATCCCCGATGGTTTGTTCACTACAAGGATATATTCATCCTCGTATATTATCGATAGTGGAATTGCCTCTCCCTTCATCGCGGGAGACGGGACTTCTACAGGAAAGACCACTTTTACACGATCATCACTCTTAAGTTGATATCTTACATTTGCTTCATGGCCGTTAACAGAGATAAAACCGCCATTAAATTTAATTTCTGTCAACGCCGCTCTTGAGATTTCTTTCTCTCTAAGATAATCCCGAAGTAGTTTATCACGGTCAACAGCATCAGTTGTCCATTCAAGGCTGAAATATTTAGCCATATTTGATGCTCCAATCTCATGAAATGCTGGTTCTGCCTTTTCTCGCTTAATCACTATCCGAGATAAACGAATCATGCACCCGCTTCCAGAACGGAAAAGGCCTAAATCTTGCAAACCTTATTTTTTCATCCGCTACCCTGTATTGGATTGACTTCACGTCTTTGTGAAGAAGCGTTAAATGATCGACTGTCACCTGAAAATCGGCTCTTTTCACAGGCTTAAGTGTGCATGTGTGATGGTCTGGAAGAATCAGAGGTGATCCAACTGTCCTGAATACTCTATTATTAATGGAAGCCATCTCCGCAACTTGAATGGCTCGTATGGATGGATGAAGAATAGCTCCGCCAAGCGCCTTGTTATACGCGGTGCTTCCTGAAGGAGTCGATACACACAGGCCATCACCCCGGAAGCGCTCAAAATGCTGCCCTCTAATCTCAACATCCATTACAAGAGTGCCCTCCACTGATTTTACCGTCGACTCATTAAGAGCAAGGTAACGGGTTTCCCTTCCCCCATGCTGGTATCTGATGATGACCTCAAGCAGTGGATATTCAATCACCTGATATGGTGTTTTAGCAATTGCAATCACAAGCTTCTCTATTTCTTCCGGGACCCAGTCAGCATAAAACCCAAGATGCCCTGTATGCACACCTATAAATGCTGTTTTATCAAGTCTGCTGCTATAACGATGGAAAGCATATAAAAGCGTGCCGTCACCGCCCACCGAAATGCAAATATCGGGCTGGTCTTCATCATAGATTAAATCAAAATCCATTAGGTAGGTCTTCATTTTATGCATCAATGTATTTGAGCGGGAATCCCCTTTTGTAGTTATCGCAAATTTCATTAATTCAAACACCCCCTAAGATCCGGTTTAAACTTTCTTCCCATCCTGCTGCAATTCTTTTTTTCGAGTGAAAAAAGCCTGTGCTTCCTGTATCTCTCCCCTGATCGTAGACATTTCTTCATCAAGACGGAAGGCGGCTTCAGCCGCCCGCTGCAGCCTGATTTTTATATCCTCAGGAAATAACCCCTTGTACTTATAATTAAGCGAATGTTCCACTGTTGCCCAGAAGTTCATAGCCAGAGTGCGAATTTGGATTTCAGCAAGGATTTTTCTTTCTCCCCTTATTGTCTGAACAGGATAACGAATCACTACATGATATGAACGGTAGCCGCTCGCTTTTTTATGAGAGATGTAATCCCGCTCCTCGACGATTTCAAAATCATTCCGGTTCCGCAGCAGCTCTACGACAGTCTTGATGTCATCAACGAACTGGCACATCATTCTGAGTCCCGCGATATCCTGCATTTCAGTTTCCAGTTTATCAAGTGATATTCCCTTTTGATGGGCTTTGTCAAGGATGCTTGCAATAGGCTTTACCCTTCCGGTGACAAACTCAATCGGANNCATGCCTTTAAGTTTTATTTTCAACTCTTCAACAGCCAGTTTATAAGGGTCTAAAAATTGATCCCAGTGTTTCACCCTAAGTCACCTCATCCGGTTCTATCTTCACGAAAGCTTATGCGGAGTGTGTAGTAAATATCTGTTCCACTTTCGCGACCATTTCCTCTCCATAATTACTGTTCCCTGAAATATTTGCTATTAAATATTTCATTTCTTCATGGAATCCTTTCAAGGACAGCATCTTTCCATTAGCAGCCAGGTTAGCGTTCAAGCCGGCAGCCAGACCCTCCTGAATGACATTCCAGACCAGCTCGGGAATAGAGATATATTGGTAACTGCCCTCATTCTCCACAATATAAATAAAGGAAAAATGATCAGAATCAACCAGCATTTGACCCGTGGCCGTCAAATCAGCAATCTCTATCTCCGATTCAGCAGTGAGCATCAGCTCGTTGTTTTCAATGAATGCGTTGGTAATTATTATTCTTTGGCTCATCGTATTCAACCTCCATAATCCCTTATAGTTTAACATATAGGGGCAATTTCTACTAAGAATTGAAGCGAATGCAAATTAAAGCGATAATAAGAGCAGCCAAACATCGAAG
>DMSR01000502.1:648-6849 GCA_003457145.1 Bacillus sp. (in: firmicutes) | reverse complement strand
TGCTTTAGGAGCTGAGCACATGCCTTCTTATTTAGAGAGGCGGCAACTACGTTATCCATTATATGGATTGATGGCCGTAACACTGGTGCTTATTGGATTTCTGTCCTACTATAATTGGATTATAGGGGCAGCTGGATTCATTCTCACCGGCCTGTTTATATATTTTATTTTTCAGGTGAATCATCAAATAAGGCAAGAAACGGATGAGTATATTTCGACTTTATCATACAGGGTTAAAAAGGTCGGCGAAGAAGCACTTATGGAAATGCCGATAGGAATCATGCTTATTAACGATGATTATTATATTGAATGGACGAATCCTTTCATAGCTTCTTATTTTCATGAAGACACGCTTGTAGGAAAATCTTTATACGATGTAGCTGACGCTGTCATTCCGCTGATTAAACAGGAGGTTGAAACAGAGATCCTCACCTTGCATGACCGAAAGTTCAGGGTTATTCATAAACCGGAAGAACGGCTGCTTTACTTTTTTGATGTTACCGAACAAGCAGAAATCGAGAAAATGTATCATGATGAGAGAACAGTAATCGCGTTCATTTATCTCGATAACTATGAAGAACTGACACAGGGAATGGATGATCAGACGAAAAGCAGCCTAAACAGCCTGGTAACATCCCTCTTGAACAAATGGGCAACCAACAACGGAGTTTTCCTTAAACGGGTTTCTTCTGAACGATTTATTGCGGTCTTCAGTGAAGATATCCTTCAACTGCTTGAAAAAGGCAAATTCACCATCCTTGATGAAGTAAGGGAAACAACCTCTAAGCAAAATGTACCGCTAACATTAAGCATCGGGGTCGGTACAGGGGTTTCTTCGCTTCCAGAGCTTGGAACACAGGCTCAGTCCAGTCTTGACCTAGCATTAGGGCGTGGTGGAGACCAGGTAGCGATCAAGCAGCCTAATGGAAAAGTCAAGTTCTACGGCGGCAAAACAAATCCGGTAGAAAAGCGGACGAGAGTCCGGGCAAGGGTTATTTCACATGCTTTGAAAGAACTTGTCATTGAAAGTGACAAGGTCCTGATCATGGGGCATAGGAATCCGGATATGGATGCGATCGGTGCAGCTATTGGAATCTTAAAGGTAGCCCAGATGAATAAGCGTGAAGGGTATATCGTCTATAATAAAAATGAGATAGATACTGGTGTCCAGCGTCTGATGGAAGAAATCAAGCAGAATGAAGATATGTATAATCGGTTTATCTCACCCGAACAAGCCTATGAGATAGCGACTGATGATACGTTGCTCGTAGTTGTGGATACTCACAAACCATCAATGGTGATTGATGAAAGGCTTCTGAACAGAATTGAAAATGTAATCGTGATTGACCATCACCGCAGAGGAGAGGAATTCATTAAGAATCCGCTGCTCGTCTATATGGAGCCATATGCATCTTCAACAGCAGAACTGGTCACTGAACTGTTGGAATACCAGCCTAAGAATGGGAAAATCCAGATGCTTGAGGCAACGGCTTTACTTGCAGGAATCATCGTCGATACAAAGAGCTTTACATTAAGAACTGGCGCACGAACCTTTGATGCTGCTTCTTATTTGCGCAGCCACGGGGCAGATACGGTCCTTGTCCAAAGATTTTTAAAAGAAGATATCAATACTTATATAAAAAGGGCAAAAATTATTGAAAATGTTTATTTTTACCGAGATGGCATCGTTATTTCGAAGGGCAAAGAAGATGTTTACTGTGACCATGTGCTGATTGCCCAGGCGGCAGATACACTTTTAACAATGGACGGAGTAATTGCTTCATTCGTTATTTCTAAAAAGTCGGATGATTCAATCGGAATCAGCGCAAGATCGCTTGGTGAAATCAATGTCCAAGTAATAATGGAAAAGCTGGAAGGCGGCGGGCATTTAACAAACGCAGCCACACAGCTATATGATGTTTCATTAGATGAGGCAGAGACTCTGTTAAGCAACGCTTTGGATGAATATTTAGAAGGGGGTCAAAAAGAATGAAAGTAATCTTCTTGAAGGATGTTAAGGGTAAAGGTAAAAAGGGCGAAATTAAAAATGTAGCTGATGGGTATGCACATAACTTCTTGATCAAGCAGGGGCTGGCTGTGGAAGCCAATCAGGGGGCTGTAAGCTCCTTGAACGCCCAGCAGAAAAAAGAAGAGAAAATAGCCGAACAGGAATTTGAGGAAGCTAAGGCATTGAAAGAGACACTAGAAAAACTAACAGTGGAATTATCTGCAAAGTCTGGGGAGGACGGCAGATTGTTCGGATCGATCACAAGCAAGCAAATTGCTGAAGAACTGAAAAAGGCGAATGGTATAAAGCTGGATAAGAGAAAGATTGAACTCCAGGATGCTATCCGCACACTTGGATATACAAAGGTTCCAGTCAAGCTTCATAAAGATGTACAGGCTAATTTAAATGTCCATGTAAAAGAAGGTAAATAATTTACAGTTCCATATAGGCACAAACATGATAAAATAATATAGTTACAGAAAAGTGGTGATCGGAATTGGCTGGTCACTTTTTTTCTTGGAAAAGATTGTTTTTTCTAAATGGCATTGTTTCACGAGTGGGGATTGATTCTGCTCTTTTCCTCAGTCAGAAAAAAGAGGTTTCCATCTACCAAAATTTGGTGAAATCTTATATGCAAATCCAAGAAAGTCAATGAGTAAAGCTTTTAAAAAGAGAGAATTCCTTTTGTAAGGGGGCAGGCAGATGAGTGAATTATTCGCGGATCGACTTCCGCCGCAAAATATAGAAGCGGAACAAGCCGTACTTGGTGCAATATTTTTAGAACCATCAGCTTTGACTCTTGCTTCAGAAGTTTTAATTCCTGAAGATTTTTACCGTGTTGCGCATCAGAAAATTTTCAATGTCATGTTGGATTTGAGTGATAAGGGAAAAGCCATCGACTTAGTAACCGTGACAGAAAATTTGGCGTCTTCAAAGTTGATTGAAGATATTGGCGGCGTAAGTTATTTAAGTGAATTGGCTGCATCGGTGCCGACGGCAGCAAATATAGAGTATTATGCTAGAATCGTAGAAGAAAAATCGCTGCTGAGAAGGCTGATTCGTACTGCTTCAGGCATTGCTGAAGATGGCTACATGCGTGAAGATGAAGTTGAAGCCTTGCTCGCCGAAGCGGAAAAGAACATCATGGAGGTTGCCCAGCGTAAAGGTGCAGGTGCTTTTCATAATATAAAAGATGTCCTTGTAAGGACTTACGATAACATAGAACAAATGCATAACCGCAAAGGCGATATTACAGGTCTTGAAACGGGATTCACTGAGCTGGATCGAATGACAGCAGGCTTCCAGCGAAACGATTTAATCATCGTCGGTGCGCGTCCTTCCGTTGGTAAGACGGCTTTCGCATTGAATATTGCCCAAAACGTCGCTAAAAAAACAGGTGAAAACATTGCCATCTTCAGCTTGGAGATGGGGGCAGAACAGCTTGTCATGCGTGTCCTCTGTGCTGAAGGCAATATTGACGCACAAAGACTGCGTACTGGTTCCCTGACAGAAGAAGACTGGGGAAAATTGACAATGGCAATGGGCAGTCTGTCAAACACGGGGATTTTCATTGATGATACCCCAGGTGTCCGCATCACCGATATCCGTTCTAAATGTCGGCGTTTAAAACAGGAACATGGCCTCGGTATGATTATGATCGACTATTTACAATTGATTCTCGGAAGCGGCCGTTCCGGAGAAAATCGACAACAGGAAGTATCAGAGATTTCACGTTCACTAAAGCAATTGGCCCGTGAGCTTCAGGTTCCGGTAATTGCCTTATCCCAGCTATCCCGTGGTGTGGAACAGCGCCAGGACAAGCGTCCAATGATGTCCGATATCCGTGAATCCGGATCGATTGAGCAGGATGCTGATATTGTTGCATTCTTGTACCGTGACGATTACTACGATAAGGAATCAGAGGATAAGAATATAATTGAAATCATTATTGCTAAGCAGCGTAATGGTCCAGTAGGAACCGTTCAGCTTGCATTTGTAAAAGAATATAATAAATTCGTTAATATCGAACAAAGGTATGATGAATCTTACGCTCCACCAGGGGCATAATGAGAATTAATCCATTCAGGGTTGATTCTTTTTTTTTGATTTCCGGATTAGAGTTATTAAATGTTGTTTTTGGATCTTTGTTGATTGGAATGGAAGGGCTGGCTTTTAACGGGTCTCCTGTATTTAACGAACAAATAAATTAAAATTAAATTAAACGTTCGTGTTTAATTGACTTTTTACCAATAATACTGATAAACTTTAAATGTTTGAAGCGAAAATAATTCAACGTAAACCTTTGGAGGTGCTTTTTATATGTCATCAGTAGTAGTAGTAGGAACACAATGGGGAGACGAAGGAAAAGGGAAGATAACTGATTTCCTGTCAGAAAATGCGGAAGTGATTGCCCGATACCAGGGCGGAAACAACGCTGGCCATACAATAAAATTCAATGGTGAAACATATAAACTGCATTTAATTCCATCAGGAATTTTTTATAAAGATAAAACAAGTGTAATAGGCAATGGGATGGTCGTAGATCCTAAGGCGTTAGTCAAAGAGCTTGCATATCTTCATGATAAGGGCGTTACTACAGACAACTTGCGGATCAGCAACCGTGCCCATGTCATCCTTCCTTACCACTTAAAGCTTGATGAGGTCGAAGAGGCAAGCAAGGGGGCCAATAAAATAGGCACGACCAAAAAGGGAATTGGTCCTGCATACATGGATAAAGCAGCGCGCATCGGCATCCGGGTAGCAGACTTGCTTGACCGTGAAGCCTTCGAAGAAAAGCTTACACGCAACCTTGAGGAAAAGAACCGTCTGTTTGAACGTATTTATGAAACAGAAGGATTTAAGATTGAAGATATACTAGAAGAGTATTTTGAATATGGACAACAGATCAAACATTATGTGGTCGATACATCATTTGTTTTGAATGATGCGCTTGATGAAGGACGCCGTGTTCTGTTTGAGGGTGCCCAGGGGGTCATGCTCGATATCGACCAGGGGACATATCCATTTGTAACGTCATCCAACCCAGTAGCCGGAGGAGTAACGATTGGTTCTGGCGTCGGACCTACGAAGATCACCCATATTGTTGGTGTGTCTAAAGCTTACACAACCCGAGTGGGCGATGGTCCATTTCCAACAGAGCTTGATAATGAAATCGGTCACCAGATCCGTGAAGTTGGGCGTGAATATGGGACAACAACTGGACGCCCGCGCAGGGTCGGCTGGTTTGACAGTGTCGTCGTTCGTCATGCACGCCGTGTCAGCGGAATCACCGACCTATCATTAAACTCAATCGATGTCTTGACAGGGATTGAGGATCTAAAAATCTGTGTCGCTTACCGTTACAAAGGCGAATTGATTGAGGAGTTCCCAGCAAGCCTGAAAATGCTAGCGGAATGCGAGCCAGTGTACGAGGAGCTTCCAGGCTGGACAGAGGACATCACAGGGGTTAAATCACTCGATGAGCTTCCTGCCAACGCAAGACACTATTTAGAGCGCATTTCACAGCTTACAGGCATACCGCTGTCAATCTTCTCAGTCGGCCCAGACCGCACACAGACAAATGTCGTTCGCAGCCCTTGGAGATCATAGTAGAAGTAAAATAGCCCCCACTTCAGACGAGTGGAGGCTATTTTTATTTTACAAGTTAAAAGTTTTTTAAACTAGAAAATAAATCGCTACGAATTGGATCGGAATCACTACAGAAATCGCGATAATCACTACGAAAAAGAAGATAATCACTACGAAATGACCCGTATTCACTACGAAAACAACGATAATCACTACTTTTTACAATTTTTTGTAAAACGGAAGAGCCTTATTAGTCAAAAAGCCACTTTAATTAATTAAGTAACATACTTGAAGCGAAATAATAATGGAAAAGTAAAGCCATTCGTTTTATCGTATTTACTTATTTCTAGGGGAGATTATTGTTCTGCCATTTAAAAATGAAAAGCTCCTTCTTGGTGTTTATAAAAAAATATGAAATAAATTTTAAAAAAATATATACAAACACTAAATTGCTATGGTAATATAAACAACGTTGTCACTGAATCGACAAAATGCGATAAGGTTTGCAGGGAATATTATTCGAGCCATTAGCTCAGTCGGTAGAGCATCTGACTTTTAATCAGAGGGTCGAAGGTTCGAGTCCTTCATGGCTCACCAAGATTTTT
>DMSR01000502.1:0-619 GCA_003457145.1 Bacillus sp. (in: firmicutes) | reverse complement strand
TCGACTCCCTTCACCCGCACCATTTTTTATTGAAAACAAAACGATGCGGAAGTAGTTCAGTGGTAGAATACAACCTTGCCAAGGTTGGGGTCGCGGGTTCGAATCCCGTCTTCCGCTCCAAAAGTTTTTGCCGGGGTGGCGGAACTGGCAGACGCACAGGACTTAAAATCCTGCGGTAGGTGACTACCGTACCGGTTCGATTCCGGTCCTCGGCACCAAGATTTTACGCCAGCAAAGTAACTTAATATGTGCGCCCGTAGCTCAATTGGATAGAGCATCTGACTACGAATCAGAAGGTTGTAGGTTCGAGTCCCGCCGGGCGCGCCATTATATTTTCTCTATATCGGGGAGTAGCTCAGCTTGGTAGAGCACTTGGTTTGGGACCAAGGGGTCGCAGGTTCGAATCCTGTCTTCCCGACCATGCTACTGATATTGATATGATATGGGGCCTTAGCTCAGCTGGGAGAGCGCCTGCCTTGCACGCAGGAGGTCAGCGGTTCGATCCCGCTAGGCTCCACCATAAAATACCGTTTGACCACATTATACATTCATGTTAGGCTTAGTAAGCTGATTTGATGAGTTGGTTAATAACTTGTTCTTTGAAAACTAAACAAACAAG
>DMSR01000321.1 GCA_003457145.1 Bacillus sp. (in: firmicutes) | reverse complement strand
TCTTTCCGCTCATGGATACATGTGAGCCAATTAACATTATTGATCTCTCCCTGTGAATAGTGGCGTGTTTTATTTTTTCTTTAGTCGATTTTGACGTTTTTTAATTTTATCCATTTCCCACTGCATCTTTTTCTTATAGCCTGGCTTAACTTTCTTTGGTTTTGAAACTAGTGATTTAGCCAGCGCTTCGCCTGAATCTTCTTTTTTCTTTCTGTTCTGCCGCTTGTTCCGTTCCTCTATTTGGGATAGTTCACCTTTTTTCAAATCTATGTATTTAAAAGTGATTCCCATTTTTTCAAGGCGGACCAAAGCATCCTCATCAGATTGCTCATAAACGGTTAAAGCGACACCCGAAGAACCTGCACGTGCCGTCCGTCCAACCCTGTGGATGTAAAAATCAAGATCCGTGGGAAGTTCATAATTTATGACATGGCTAATTCCCTGGATATCGATACCCCTGGCAGCGAGATCAGTTGCGACAATATACTGAAATTCGAGATCTTTAACTTGTTTCATCACTCTTTTACGTTCACGAGGGGTTAAATCACCATGAATCCTGGCTACTTTCATGCCTTTTTGGATTAGTCCATCTGCAATCTCATCAGCCTTCTTTTTTGTATTGGCAAAAACGATTGCAAGATATGGATTAAAAGTAAGCAATGCAGAGTGAACAAGGCCGATTTTATCGCGATGCCTTGAAGGAAGAAGAAGGTGTTCAATCTTCTCAGCAGCAGCCTTCTGGGGATCAACCTGTACATATTTTGGATTTTCCATATACTTTTTCAAAAACGGCTTGAGTTTTTCCGGAATCGTTGCTGAAAAGACAAGCATCTGCAGCTTTTCAGGCATTTTTGAAGCAAATTGGTCAATATCCTCTATGAACCCCATATCAAGCATTAAATCTGCCTCATCAATAACAAGCATGGAAGCCGTATGAACAAAAAGAGCTTTTTCCTTTACTAGATCGTTTATTCGGCCAGGAGTTCCAATGACGATTTGCGGCTGTGTTTTTAACTTATCAATCATTCTTTGTTTATCTGTGCCGCCAATATAGCAGCGGGCAGTGAATTTCTCATCATGATCAGCTTGCTCAGAAATCTTGAGTACTTCATGGTATATTTGATTTGCAAGCTCTCTAGTCGGTGCCGTGATGATAGCTTGTACTTCACTCCGTGATGGATCAAGCTTGTCTATAATTGGAAGGATGTAGGCATGTGTCTTTCCTGTTCCAGTCTGTGACTGGCCAATCGCACTATCCCCTTTAAGAATCGTCGGGATCAGCCGTTCCTGGATTTCTGTTGGCTCATGAAATCCTAGCTTTTTGATTGCATCTATAATGAATGGCTTGAATTCATATCGTTCAAATTTTGTATCAGTCATTGTAAATCTCCTTTTTTCACCCTTCTTCCCCTTCATTAAGGGTAACAGCCGTTCCGTTAGCTGTTATCGGGTTCATTCTGTAATTATAATAAAGATTGCAGAAAATCTCCAATCTGTATTATCTTAACCTTTCCTTAGCAAAAAACAAACCTGTTTCAAAGGAAAAGCCTTTTTATTAAACCAAACTCAGGCAGCTGCATACTCTAATAGGAGATGATTTTTTTGAAAGGAGAGGTCACAATGCTCCAAGGACCGCGTATGAATCCCCGCGGCATGCAGCAACAATTTATGGGGCCTGGTTATATGGGACCGCCTAATATGAGGCAGCGTCCGATGCAAAGCCCCTTTGTAACCAGGCCTATGAGGACACAGGGACATTTTTCTCCAATGATGGGCAGGGGCCCGCAAAGAAACCAAGGTGGAGGCCTTCTTGCAAAGCTGCTCGGAAAAGGGAGCAGAGGCAATTCCCATGGTGCGTCAGGATTGTTATCCGCCAGCCAAGGAACATCCAGAGGAGCCACACAAGGGGGAGGTATACTGCAGACTCTGACAAATCCAACAGCCCTTAATGGCTTTTTAAACAACACGCAAAATGTTTTGAAAACAGCCCAGCAGTTCGGGCCAATGATCCAGCAATATGGCCCTTTGGTGCGAAACCTTCCTTCGATGTGGAAGCTTTATAGAGGGTTGAAGGACCTTCCTGATGCGGACGATTCAAGTGAGGGTAAAGCTACTGAAGCAAATCCAAAGCCAAAGCCGAAGGAATCGGCAAAACCTTCTCACTCCAATAGTTCTTCTGAACCTGCAACGAATAAAACTGCGGCTTCTAAGAAGTCGTTACCAAAAGGAACATCTACACCTAAATTATTCATATAGCACTCAGTAATTTGTTAAATCATCCCTTCAGGGAAAGTCACTTTTGTAATCTATCTATAAGTTTTATATAATAAAAGATAGAATCAGAGGTAATTCGCAGGAGGATGACTCAATGAATGTAATTAAGATTTCACCGCGCGGCTATTGTTATGGCGTTGTTGACGCAATGGTTATTGCACGTAACGCAGCACTTGATAAAAATTTGCCACGGCCAATATATATACTTGGCATGATTGTCCACAACAAGCATGTTACTGATGCATTTGAAGAAGAAGGAATCATCACGCTTGACGGTAACAACCGGAAGGAAATTCTTGAAAAAGTCGAAGGCGGAACGGTTATTTTCACTGCGCACGGCATTTCTCCTGAAGTCCGGGAGCTTGCAAGGCAAAAGGGACTTGTTTCAATTGATGCAACATGCCCGGATGTTACCAACACCCATAACTTAATTCGTGCCAAGGAAAAAGAAGGCTTCGAAGTAATATACATTGGAAAGAAAGGACATCCCGAGCCAGAAGGTGCTGTGGGTGTTGCACCAGGAATTGTCCACTTAGTAGAAACGGCTGCCGATGTTGAGGCGCTTGAATTAACTGCTGAAAAATTGATTGTAACCAACCAAACGACAATGAGCCAATGGGACGTTTTAGGAATCATGAAAAAGGTGAAAGAAAAGTATCCACACGCCGAGGTCCATAAAGAGATTTGCATGGCTACTCAGGTTCGGCAGGAAGCTGTTGCAGAACAGGCGAAAGAAGCAGATGTCCTGATTGTCGTCGGTGATCCGAAAAGCAATAACTCGAACCGGTTAGCACAAGTATCCGAAGAAATTGCGGGTACAAGAGCCTACAGGATTGCTGATATTTCCGAATTGAATATTGAGTGGCTCCAAGGTGCAGAAACGGTTGCTGTAACTTCTGGCGCTTCAACCCCTACACCAATTACAAAAGAGGTTATTTCCTTCATCGAACAATATGATCCTGAGAACGAAGCGACCTGGATCATAGAGAAGAAAGTTCCTCTAAACAAAATTCTTCCAAAGGTTAAGAAGACCGAAACCGGTGTCTAACCTTTAGACTTGGCCAATTTAAAAAGCAGCCCTGGAGGAAACTCCGGGCTGCTTTTCATATTCCTCGATTTAAAAAAATATTCTTTGCGATTTTATAAAGTTGTTTTACTCCATTTGGAAGGAGTTAAATAAAAGTGAATGGATCCGTTTCGATGTCTGAAGGAATGAAGCTTACGTGATAGCCCTTTTCCTGACTCAATCTTTCCATCACTTTAGAAAGACCTTTTTTCATGACCTTCTCGACATTATGACCGGGATCAATCATATTCAATCCAGCCATCATCGCATCATGTGCGGTATGGTAATAAATATCCCCTGTTATATATACATCCGCACCACGGAATTTAGCCTGCGAATAATATTTGTTTCCGTCCCCCCCAAGAACTGCGACCTTCTTAACTTTCGCTTTCAAATCCCCAACTACCCTGACCTTTTCAACGTCGAAAACAGCTTTGACATGCTGTGCAAATTCCTCCAGGGTCGTCTCTTCCACCAATCCAATCCGTCCCAATCCAAGCTGTTGACCTTTATTTTCGAGCAAATAAACGTCAAAGGCAATCTCTTCGTATGGGTGCCCTTTAATCATAGCCTGGATAACCTTTTTTTCGATGCTTTGAGGAAATATAGTCTCTATGCGAATTTCATTGACAGCTTCTAATTTTCCGCTTTCACCGATATGTGGGTTTGTATCTTCACCTGGCAAGAAACGCCCTTTCCCTGCTCCAGAAAATGAACAATGGCTATAGTTGCCGATTGCCCCGGCACCGGCATTCCCCAAAGCTTGCCGAAGCTCCTCTTCATTCTCTTCCGGAACAAAAACTACAAGCTTTTTTAATGGGTCTTCAAATGTTGGAACTAGGACTTCTGTTTTTTTTAACCCTAAAGCGTCAGCAAGAAGATCATTCACTCCGCCTGAAGCTACATCCAGATTTGTGTGGGCTGCATAAACCGCAATATCACTTTTAATCAGTTTGGATATCATTCTTCCAGATGGTGTATCGGTAGCGATTTTTTGCAGCGGCCGGAAAATTGGCGGGTGATGCGCGATTATCATTTGTGCATCTTTTGCGATTGCTTCATCTACTACTTCTTCAGTTACATCCAGGGCGATCAGAACATTTTGGACCGGTTGGTTCAAGGCACCGACTTGCAATCCTATTTTATCGCCCTCCACCGCATAAGCTTTAGGAGAGAATTGTTCAAAAAGCTGAATAACTTCATGTCCGTTTACTTTTTTCATGAAAGCGCCTCCTCTGCCATTCGGATTTTTTTCTCAAGTTCCACCCTTCTGCTGGCTGTATCTTCATTTTGAACAGCTTCATCAAGCTGCTTCAGAATACGTTCCCAATTCTTTTTTTCTAAAATCCATTTATCCTTGAAGACTTGTGACTTTAATGTTAACAGGAACGGACCAAATAATATGCCTTCTTCAAGGTTCCTTCCTTGATAAGGCTTTAAAGGCTCTCCTTTTTCTGCCACTAAAATTTCGTATATTTTTCCGTCCTCTTTTAGGATTTCTTCTTTAATTAGTTCCCACCGATTGTCAATCAACCAGCTGCGGATGGCGAAGCTGCCGACATTTGGCTGAAGGACGAGCCGATGAACCCCCCCAAGTTTAGCTTTTCCTCTATCAAGAATATTGGAAATCAGCGTTCCTCCCATACCCGCAATCGTTATACAATCGACCTCATTAGGCATGATCACCTCTAGACCATCACCTTTGCGGACGGTAATTTTATCAGCTAATTCTTCTGCTTCCACCTGTTCGAGTGCAGAGTGGTATGGTCCATCAGCGACCTCCCCAGCAATGGCACTGGAAACGATCCCTTTCTTGATAGCATAACAGGGAAGATAAGCATGATCCGACCCGATATCTGCAAGTCGCGCCCCTAGTTGAATATTATTTGCAACGGCATCTAACCGTTTTGACAATTTTTCCGCGTTCATTCAAGTCACCTTCTAATCTGAATTTGCTGTTATAAGTATATGAAAACAGCTGGCATCTTGTCCAATCATCCAGGATGATTGTTCCGGCTTAGTTCGGAAAAGAGCGTAAAACAAAATAAAGGGTTTGTACAATTACCAAAAAAGTAATGAAAAGGCCCTTTGCTTCCGCAAAGGGCCTTTCTTAGAATTACTTTAATGTTGTTAGCCATTCAGCCATTTCTGCCTCTTTGCCTGCAGCCATTCCCGGAGGCATGCTGCCTTTACCATTAATCAGGATGTCTTTGATTTCATCCTTTGAATACTTATCACCAACGCCTTTTAAAGCCGGTCCAGAAACCCCTTCATACTGGTTCCCGTGGCATCCTGCACAAGACTGTTGATATAATTGCTCTGGATTGAACTCAGCCGTTTCCTCAGTTTTTCCGCCGCCTTTGCTTTCTTCGGCAAGCTCCTTAGAATCTCCAAGACCTTTAAAAGAAAGCAGAAACATTAGGCCGATTCCCAAAACCATGATTAGTACAAATGGCATGATTGGATTGCGATTCATCTAATACCCTCCCTTATGTATAACATCACTTTTAAATAATAATTTCACACAACTATCATTTTACTTGAAAAACGTTTACAGGAAAAGCAAAAAAGCAAACTTTATCACACTTGTTCACATTTTAGACAAAAAACTTCATCAGTAGATGAAGTTTTCACGTATAACATGCTAGTATTTATCTTTTCCGAACTAGCAGCCAATTAATCTGGCGATAACCATTCTTTGTACTTCAGATGTTCCTTCACCAATCTCCAACAGCTTTGCATCCCTCATATAGCGTTCAACTTCATATTCCCTCATATAACCATAGCCTCCATGAATCTGTACAGCCTGGTCAGCAACTTCCATGGCAATTTCTGAAGCGTACAGCTTGCACATCGATGCTTCCTTGGAGAATGGCCGCCCCTGGTCTTTTAACCAGGCTGCTTTATACACCATATTCCTCGCAAGTTCAATTTTCATTGCCATATCGGCCAGCTTGAACTGGATAGCCTGAAATTTTGATAAAGATCGTCCGAACTGCTTCCTTTCAGTTGCGTATTGAAGAGCCTTATCATAAGCAGCCTGGGCAATCCCCACTGCCATCGCACCAATACCAATCCTGCCCCCATCCAATGTAATCAAGAATTGCTTGAAGCCTTCTCCTTTTTTACCCAGCAGATTCTCTACAGGGACTCGGACATTTTCCATTACAAGCTCTGTCGTATTGGATGCATTCAATCCCATTTTGTCATAATTATCAATCACAGCAAACCCTGGAGCGTCAGTTGGAACAATGATAGCGCTTATTTCTTTCAGGCCATTCCGTTCCCCGGTGATTGCAGTCAATGCAAGATGCTTAGCGTAACTTGCGTTCGTTATGAAGCACTTGCTTCCATTAATGACGTATTCACCATTCTCCTCTGCGGCAGCTGTCTGAGTTCCTCCTGCGTCAGAACCTGCATTAGGCTCCGTCAACCCGAATGCACCCAGGGATTCTCCAGAGCAGATAGGCGTAAGATACTTCTGTTTCTGCTCCTCGGTTCCGAAAAGATTAATTGGAGCCCCTCCCAGGGAAATATGTGCAGAATAAGTTATTCCAGTTGAAGCGCATGCTCTGCTCAGCTCTTCAGTTACGATTGCAAAACTGCCAGTATCAGCACCAGCTCCTCCATACTCTTCCGGAAAAGGCAGGCCGAGCATACCA
>DMSR01000257.1 GCA_003457145.1 Bacillus sp. (in: firmicutes) | reverse complement strand
GGGGACTTCGGACAGCTTTCAGATGAAACCCCTAAAAGCTGTCCGAACCCAGGATGACTTCGGACAACTTTCAGATGAAACCCCGAAACGCTGTCCGAACCCAAGGCGACTTCGGACAGTCAGGAGACTCGAAAAAAGCCCTGACACCTATTAAGGATACAGATGCAAAGATGGTACATAAAGCAACAATCAATGCGAAAAGAGCCTTATAAAAAAACTGCTTTTTCATAAAAATAAGCCTATGAAAAATGATCCGATTCCACGCAAGTTTGAACGATCACCTTCAAACCTTGGACCATTAGCTCCAGTGGCATAGATGGCAATGAAGGATTTTTCGCTGACATCTCTGTTGAAGCTGGAAAATGAATGAAACCCGCCTTGATTGGAAGTTTATTTTTCCGAATATGATTCAATACTGAATAAAGTGTATTATTGCAGATGAACGTGCCGGCACTATTGGAAATTGCTGCAGGTATGCGCTGGGACTTAAGGTTTTTCTCAATCTGTCTGTTTGGCAGGGACGAAAACAAACCGTCTGGACCATCTGCGTCGATTCGTTCATCCACAGGCGTGTTCCCTTTGTTATCAGGATAGGGATCACCTGAACCCGTATCTTTAATGTTAATCCCAATCCGTTCAGGAGTAATAGCCGTCCTGCCAGCCGCAAGACCGCATGATATGACCACATCAGGATTCAGCGCTTCGATTTTTTCAATTAGCTTCTCAGCACATTCACCGTAATTAACTGGCAGCAAAATGGTTGATATCTCAACATTTTCTACAGCAAACGTATCGGCTTCCTTCAGTAGCTCCTCGGTAGGGTTGATACTCATCTTCCCGAAAGGCTCAAAGCCGGAGATTAAAATTTTCATTTGGTAAACCTCTCTTCTTGGTTGGTATAATGGCATGTAAGCATCAATAAACCCTTCGCCCTATGCTTGTGAATGTCCTCCTTCTTTTTATATTTGGTGTTTAATAAGGGGCGGGTACACATTGATTGTGTATTTTGATTAAAAACTCTTGGCGCGCTTTAAGTGGATTCGTGGTTTCGTTACTTTTAAAAAACCTGGTTGTATCTTGAATGTTACATGTTCAGGATTAACTTTTCATTTCCGGAGGACTCGATTTGAAGAAAAAAATAACAGTAGTTGCTGCAATTATTGAAAATGACAAAAGGGAAATCCTGTGTGCCCTTAGATCACCCGAGATGGCTATGCCAAATATGTGGGAGTTTCCTGGCGGGAAAGTGGAGACAAATGAGGACCTTTTCACTGCTTTAATAAGAGAAATTAACGAGGAATTAGGCTGCCTGATTGAACCATTTGAATTATTCAATGATCACACGCATGAATATGAAGCCTTCATAATCCATTTACTATCGATTAAATGTAAAATCCTACAGGCTATACCTATCCCACGTGAGCATTCGAAGCTTATTTGGCTAAAGCGGGAAAATCTTGCCTCATTAAATTGGGCACCGGCAGACATTCCAGCTGTTAAGCAGCTTATCGGTGAGGCATAACCTATTTCAGGGAAAAGGTTAGCCTTTCTTTGCAAACTCACCATAAAATCAGCTTCAAAATGAAAGGAATGATTTCAATGAGCCTTGATCTGGATTTCGGAAAAGCAAACATCGCAGAATTAGAGGAGATTTTTAATCTAGCAGGAGTGAATAGGGAAGAAGCAACAGGCATCCAGGCCGATAACAATAAAGAAGAAATGATTTCTGCTTATCAAAATTCACTGGATCATGGGGCTTATTTTCTAGTCGCTAGAACTGTTGATCGTTTAATTGGCTGGGTGCTGGTTGATAGGAGTATGGATTGGTTTACTCACAGGGATATTGGCTGGATCAGCGATGTGTATGTCAAAAAGGAATTCAGGAGCCAGGGTGTGGCTAAGATGTTAATCGAACAAAGCTTGGCGGAATTTAAACTTTTAGGGTATGATGATGTCCGCCTGAATGTGTTTTCGTTCAATGAAAAAGCGATCAGCTTGTATGAAAGGATTGGCTTCAGGGATGTCAGTAAGTTCATGGGGATTAAGATTTAATCAAATGTATACTGCAAATATTAAAAGCACTATTTATTGCTNNCGGTAGCCCTTTTTCTCGTAAAACTTAACTGCGCCCTCGTTGCCTGAATAAGTATCTAGGCGAAGAGATGTATATCCATGTTCCTTTGTAAAATCCTCCGCATATTTCAGCATCACACTGCCAAAACCGCCACCCTGGGCAGAGGGATGAACACAAAATGAATGAAGGATCAAGGGGTTGCCTTCCGCCTTACTCCAATTGGCCTTTTCCCATTCGGGTGCCTGCCACTCATCGAGCACCATGGTGGCAAGAGTATTACTGCCTTTCTTCATGATGAACAATTCTTCACCCTTCATTGCGCTTTCGAAGTATTCGTGATTGGGATATGCTTCATCCCATTGCAAAATCCCCCGTGATTCAAGATACTCTTTGCATTCTCCAAACATTTCGCTAATGACAGGCAAGTCTGCTTCCGTAGCACGCACAATCTGTTCTTCATCCAATGCACTGTTCCCCTTCCTTCTGCTATTCACTTTCTGGCGTAATATTGAAGAAATTTGCGCTGCTGTCTTTTTTCTTCTCTCCGCTTTTCTTATTATCCATCTTCCCATCTGATTCATAGCTTAGTTTAAATTGCTGTTCCTTCTTTTTCATTTTATCCTCCTTATAGCGAGATGCTTACATCCCCATCCTCGCTTATTTCAATTGTAGAATAGCTTTCGAATGGCTCCATGCTCCCCATATCCAGTTTGCCTTCACCCATCAAATATGCCATGTACCGATCATACGCCTCGTGATTTTTAATGACATGATAATAATAAACATTCTTCCCCTCGGAAACATCATGGTCCTTTTGTACAAATTGTCCCCCGAATTCGCTGCTGAACCATGCACTTGCTTCCTCATGGCTCCTGAAATCAGGCATCCTTGATACAAGCTCGTTTATATCTAAGTTCATTCCAAGATCACTCCCTTCTTAATGAATGTAGTTTGTGTCTTTTATTGCCTACAAATGCATAAGAAAGCGGAAGTGAAAAAGAGCACCGGTTTCATATTTAAACCAGTGCTCCCTAATTCATATGCTGAATTTTTTAATAGGCAAAAAGATGATTGCCAATTTGGCTGTTGACAGTGCGGGTAAAAATCCATTTACTCGTTGCTAATTCAGGATTATAGTAATAAACCGAACCATTAGACGGATCCCAGCCATGAAAGGCGTCCTTTACTGCTTGATAAGCGACCGAATCTGGCTGAAGGCTATATTGGCCATCATTTACTGCAGTGAATGCGTTTCTCTGGAATATGACATTATTAACGGTATTTGGAAAAGCACTGGACTGGACCCGATTCAAAATGACTGCTGCTACAGCCACCTGTCCCCGGTAGCTCTCACCTCTGGATTCGCCATAGACGACGTGGGCCATCATCTCTATTTCATTAATCAGCCTTGCCGTCTTTGATCCGACCTCACCGACTGATTCCAAACCAAAATCCCTTTGGAATCTTTCTACTGCCCTTTTAGTAATCCACCCATAATAACCAGTCGTTTCAGCTTTAAAATATCCAAGCTTTTTTAATACAGATTGAACATTTGTGACTTCCGAGCCTGTTGAACCAACTTTTAATTGATGGGCTGCTGCTTCTTCCGGCTGGAAAAATCCCAGCAAGCAAATAAGTACTGCTGCTGCTGCAAATGACTTTATGTACTTCATCAAAAAAACTCCCCTACTTTATGTATTTTAAAAATCCAAATCTGCCCTCCTTGTAAAAGTATTTAATTCCACTAAAATTTTCCCTTTCTTATTAGTTTGGAAACTCGGTCAAAAGGCTGGAAAAATTGTTTTGGCATGGTATAAATTTCACAGACTCCTAATGATTACTATTCACCAAATAAAATATTTAGCTAAACGAAATTTTACAATTATCCTTGATTTGTAGTATGTTAGAAGAAAAATAAATGAAATCGAGAGGCACAGATGGGTATGTGGAGAAATAAAAATGTTTGGATTTTATTGATTGGGGAGTTTATTGCTGGACTTGGACTATGGCTTGGGATTATCGGTAATTTGGAATTTATGCAGGAAAAGATTCCTTCTGACTTTATGAAATCGCTGCTCCTTGCAGCTGGTTTACTTGCTGGGATTGCTGTGGGCCCAATTGCCGGCAAACTCACTGATCAGCACAGCAAAAAAAATGTCATGCTCATTTCTGGTTTTGTGAGGGCAGTAAGTGTGCTATTTATGCTTGTGGCTATTAATACGGGCTCTGTTTGGTGGATGCTTGCTTTTCTTGTCCTCCTGCAAATATCAGCTGCTTTTTATTTCCCAGCGCTGCAGGCTGCGATTCCACTTGTAGTCGATGAGAGAGATCTGCTTCAGCTTAATGGCGTTCATATGAATGTGGCTACACTTTCACGGGTTATTGGTACCGCCGTTGCTGGAATCCTGTTAGTTGCAATTCCTTTATCCCTTGTTTATATACTTTCTATGGCTGCTTATGTGCTGCTGTTTGTCCTAACATGGTTCCTGCAATTTGATGAACAAAAGAAAGTTCATCCAGTCAAAGCCGGCATGCATAAACAAGGGTTCAATGACCTTTTCCCTGTTATCAAAAAACTGCCGATTGTTATAATGACATTGGTTCTTGCTCTGATTCCACTCCTTTTTATAGGCGGGTTTAACTTGCTGGTCATCAATATCAGTGAGCTTCAGGATAGTTCAGCAATCAAAGGCTGGATTTATACAGCGGAGGGAATAGCCTTTATGAGCGGCGCCTTTTTAATCAAGAGGATCAGCTATAAAATCTCACCCTACACGATTTTATTTTCAAGTTCGCTGGTCATTGGCATGTCACAGATGCTGCTATATTTTGCGGACCTGCCAGTGCTTACCATCATTTCCTTCCTGATTTTCGGGTTTTCGGTCGGCTGCTTTTTCCCAACGGCTGCGACAATCTTTCAGACGAAGGTTCCAAAAGACTATCATGGCCGCTTCTTCTCTTTTCGCAACATGATGGACCGGGTCATCTTTCAAGTGGTCCTGCTCATTACCGGATTCCTGCTTGACGCAGTAGGCCTCCAGAATATGAGTGTCATGTTTGGAACACTTTCGATCCTGCTGACCACCCTCTTTTTCATTAAATCTCGCAATCTGCGTGAAATCAATGAGACGGAGAGAAATGCTGGATAGGTGATAAATAGTACCAAAAGCTGTCTTTAATCGAGGCAGCTTTTTTCATTAGGTATACTGCTATATGTAGCATTCTGATCGTTTCAACAACAGCCAAACTATACTATCATTCAGAAAGCATACACTCTGATAGCTCTCCTCCCATCTTTTTATAAAGTCTCTGAGCGACTATCTTTGGCCGTTTCCCATGAAATCGTTCTTTTACTTCATTTACAGGACTGAAGCGAAAAGTAAATTTATCTAATAAAAAAAAGCCGCCGAAGCAGCTATTTTACCTAATTTTGCAGTGACTGAATTTCTTTGAATGCCTGGTGGAGGTTTGCTTTTATCATAATTCCTTCTAGATTTAAGCCCAGGGTAACCATTGTGTGTGCAACTTCAGGCCGAATGCCTGTCATGATTGTTTTTACACCCACTAAGGATAAGGCGCTTATAACCTTGAATAGTTGATCAGCTACCATTGTGTCAACGATCATGACACCTGAAATATCGAAGATCAGATGAGTCAATTTCAAGTTTACCGCCTGCTCCAAAGTTTCTTCCATCAATAATTGCGCTCTTTCTGTATCAACGTTACCCACCAGCGGCAGCACACCGACTCCAGCCATTAACGGTACGACAGGAACCGATAGTTCAAGCAAAGCTGTTTTTGCATTTTCAAGGCTCTTTTGGTGAGATTCCACAAATGTAAGGCTGAAGCTGTATATCGCATGATCCATAAGCGGGTCAATTACCGAAATAACATCAAAAACAGTCGAAGCGGACATATCCTTTGCTTCCTCTTTGATTGCATTCCATATATGTTCACGGTAAAAGCTTGTATCTTTCAAGGCTTCGTCCAAAGACGCACCCAGATTATAAATATATTCTCCGGTTTCCTTGCCCCATTCAGATATGTTCTGAAGACCCTTTTCATTATCTGGATATTCAATTAATGCTTGACCGAACAGGCTGATAAAATTCGCGCGAATTTCAATAATTTGTTCTTCGATTTTCTTTAGTTCATGCTTTTTAGCTTCAGTCAATACAACATTGGAATATCTATCTTCATGGACAGCCATTGCAATTTCACGTTTCTTATTAATAATCATTTCACCTATTAAATGTAATTCACTGTTCATTCATATTCCTCCAAGGGTCATTAAGCGGTTTATGCTGAGCCAACGGCTATTCATTTATTTTTTTCTTCACGCACTATTTTTATCAATTAACGACCATTTTGTTTTATACATTATTACAGACAATCATAACGCAGAAAGAGAAAGACGGACAAGTTTTTACTACTGTTAAAGTAAAAATAACTGGCCTGCCGGCGAAATAGGAAAGATGCACAGAATGTTGCCTTTAGGTTATCATCATTTCAATGCGCTTTTTGCTGTTTTAGGATAGGGGCAATTAAAAGGCTGACTGGGTGATCACTTTAAGCTTTTTAGAAATAAAACCCATTTTAAAAAAGTAGAGAAAGGGTAGTGGAAGAAAACGAGGAAGGTCAACCATAAATTTTATCAGAAGTTTAAGACCCTGGTCTGACGGAAACTGGCTCAACCTCCGCAATACACTCCATAAACTAATAAGATTCTTCAAGCAAGCATATTGCGTTAAAAGCCTAACAGGCGGCCGGGAGCTTACTTTCAGTTTATCGCAGGAAGCAACCCCTTTTTATAGAAAAATGCAATTAAATCCATCGCTTTCTGTGGAATTTTTTTAGGAAATAACCTATGGTTATAAAACTTATAGAATGCCGCTTTGAGATCGCCCCACTGGGAACAGTTCTTTGTCTGGCGAAACCGTGCCACGTCTATGAGCCTGACACTTCCCTCTGGAGTGACAATAATATTTCTTAAATGGATATCCGAAGGGTTCAGGCCTCTTTCCCTTGCCAGCTGGAGAGCATCATCCACTTCTTTTATATGACTGTTTTCAATTGGAATACCTTCTATAAGGCAGTTAAACAGTGTTGTCCCCTGAACGTAATCAATGACAAGGTAATTGCTGCCTGAGTCATAGAGATGCGGAAAAAAGGGGGTGTCCGTTAGCTCTTTGTATATTTCAGCTTCTTCTGCAGCTATTACC
>DMSR01000555.1 GCA_003457145.1 Bacillus sp. (in: firmicutes) | reverse complement strand
AAAATTAGAGGGATATTCCCTCCGTCTTTTAGTATTTGGATTCTGCCTGCTGTTATTCCGGAAATAACTTACAGATGGGTTTCAATCGGAAGCAAGAAATGGTTTTACTCTATCAATAGCTCTTTGTAACTTTTCTGCATTCTTATTATACATTTGTTTTGTATCATTAGATTCTGTTTCTAATGCAAACAACTCAAGGTCTGCCTGGCATTTGTTCAACATAGCGAGAAGCAGCTGCCTTGGCTGGGGTGAAGGTACTTGCAGCTTGTCATCATACGTATCGATTGTTAGTAGCCCATAAGAATCAATCTGTCCCATAAAGACATTTTCCAATGTTACCCCTAAGTTGGCTAATTCTATATCAAGCCACCCTCGGTTTTTCCCTGCTGAAGTCAAAGGGTCGTTTAAAACCTTTCCGTCCATGATTACTGTTTGGGATTCTTTTACTGGTGCAACCGGCAACTTCAAATCCTTAGGGGTTAAAGCCTGTAACTCCTTTTTCAGCATGACACTTAAATCACCCTTTGGTTCTAACACAGCAAACTCCACATCCGCAGAATTGAAAACATTTTTTTGCCTAAGCATTGAGTTTAATTCGTCGATTGTATATTTCTCTTTTTTCATGTTGTCCTCGAGAATCTTACCATCCTTAATGAAAACCGTAGCTTTACCTTCGATTCGATCTCTAAAAAACTTACTTTTAAGTGCAATTACATCATTTAGATATGTAAATCCGCCAAAAATGATGATTGCAAGAACGCCATGCCACAAGTGTCCATCAAGTCCCATAATGACCTCGGCTGCAATACTCCCGATTGAGATCCCAGATACATATTCAAAGAAAGACAGCTCTGCCAGCTGCTTCTTACCTCCAAGTTTCGTAATCGCCAGCAAAGTTATTGCAAATAGTATTGATGAGACAATTATATGTGTCCATTCCGACATTCAATCACCCCTAAACTAGCCTTTATATTGTGGTTCTTCTACTTCTAGCTGCGTCTTTCGGTCCTGCAGGTCCATTTTTATTTCTTCTATAACCATCATAGTTTCATGAAATACTCTACTTGCTTCTTCTATGCTTGAGTTTAGTGCCAGTGAAGATAATTGTGCCTCAATCCCTTTGATTGTTGATAAACACTGATTTACATTTGCAGCGACAGTCATACAAAATCTCCTCTCTGTCTATAAGAAAAGGGCGGGTTTCCCCTGCCCTCCTTGTCCTTACGATTTATATTGCGGCTCTTCTTGTTCAATTTCCTGTAAGCGTGGCTGGATGCTATCTATAATAGACTGGGTTTGCGCTGCCGCAGTCTGGTACATCTGTTTAGCTTGTTCATTTTCAGTACCTAGCGCAAAGGTTTCTAGGCTAGCTTGGGCACTTTTTAAACCAGCAATAGTTTGTTTAACTTGTGCTCCCACTGTCATCAGAATGTCACTTCCTTCTATAATAATTGGTACTGGTTTAGTATTGGTTTCGACTGTCCAAATATTCTTAAGAAAATAAAAAAGTCTTTTCTACAAGTATGATGAAAGGACAGAATCTTTACTCTTCGTCCTGATCAACGATAATCCTTGTATTGTATAATACATATCCATTCTCCCACTTTGCCCGGATTTCCAGAGCATAGTCACCTGAAATCAGGTTAGATTCCTTTAGTTTTAAGGGATAACCCGTATAAATAAGTTTTCCTGTTTCCATTTCCCATAAATAAAACTTAACCGATACAGGCTCATTATCGAATTTAAGTTTTATTTCATCAGAAGTTACGACGATTGGGGATGCATCTCTTACGTCGACAGTGGGAGCTGAAAACGTATCAGCAGTAGCGACTCTTCCCCATTTCTCCAACGAATAGCTTCCAGGTTTAATTTCAACAGTCTGCCGATTCACAATGAGTAGTAATGTAGGCGGTTCCGGTTCATATCGGCTATATCCAGCCCATCCAGAAATAAAAAGCAGAATCACAAAGGTGGCTGTACCCCATAATACTGATCTCTTCACCGCACATCCCTCTCTTCAGATAATCTATATGTACACCCATTAAGTAGACGATATAAGGAAATAAATGGTTTCAGAAATCAGCGAAGAATCGGATTATTTCTTTTCGGATGACCATTCATTCTCTTTCTCTTTCTTCATTTTTGTTTTTCTCGCCTAGAAGACCTAAATTAGTCTTCCTGCTCGAATGAATGCAATCAAATGATGATTGTAGATATTTTGTAACATTCAACCCATGTATATAGGCCTCTTAATTTTATAATTAACTTATAGATAAAGGCTCTTTTCGCATTGTTTATTTCGGAATGATGTTACTTCTTGTTGGCGAAGGAACCTAAATAAAAGTAAAGTATGGTGATAAAATATGCATGGACATGGACACGGAGGACACGCTGCTGCTATGGGGGGTCACCCCGGTACAATTGATTTTAATGAGAATCCTTACATTGTCATTTGGGAAGTCACTCGAGCTTGTCAGCTAAAGTGCGTTCATTGCCGGGCTGATGCCCAGAATAAACCCGATCCACGGGAGTTAACTCCAGCAG
>DMSR01000241.1 GCA_003457145.1 Bacillus sp. (in: firmicutes) | reverse complement strand
AAACAGTGGGTAATCATTTTTGACTCTCTATTGTTTACATAATAATATTATGTTTTCTCAGTTGACTTAACTTGCAGCGGAGGCGGAATAAGCCATCCTTTCGATTTGTTCAACTTGAGCATTTTAAAGCCAAATTGGGCCTTAGCCATATGAAATTGTCCATACATAGCCCCGATATCTTCTCTGATTACCTGTCCAATTACTGTGCTGCAAGCAACTAGTCCTTCTGCCACATCCTTTGAAACAGCAGCACTGATTTCAGGGTCACTGAATTTCGCTCCAGGCGGGATGTCCTCCAAATTAGCGACCGGACGTTCCGGCGGAGCAGGGGGAAGTGCTATTCCGTTTTCTTTCAACAGCTCTTCAATTTGAGAGTTTTCCCCCTTCATCGCGTCAATTGCTTCTTGCACAAGCTTCTTGAGATCTTCATCGCCAATGTGATTTATGAATGTTTGATAGGCAGCAATAAGCCCATTATTTACTGAAAGATGCATCCATGTACTATACACCTCGCCATAATGCATTGGTTCATCCTTAGGGTTTCCGCTTAAAATTCCCATGATCGCACTCCTTATCGTCTCGATATTCATATTCTTCTCCTTAGTAAAGGAAATGGTACACATCGGATATTTTGCGGCAAAAGAAAAATTTAATACACTTGCGTTTATTGGAAGATATAGGTAGAAAAGTATTGTTAATGATTATGGATTAATTTAAGGCTATTTTATAACCTAACAGAAGGCTGTTTTTGCATATAGGATAAGAGGTCCTTAACAAATTAAAGATTCATTTACACAGTTGGCTAGTGGAGAATGAATTTGCAATCATTCTCCATAAATTCCGTCATATATCTTGGCTACATTCTCTCTGAATTTCTCCACATGGACAATCCTGGCTTCTCTTAAATATTCTTTTCCATCGTAATATAGAACGAGTACAGGTACTGTAAAAGCCATTAAAAAACCTGCGATTTCATCGACCTTTCCTGCATTTACTAACCCCATTTGAATGTTAGGGAATTCGTTTATAACCTCCTCAACCTGAGGAAGCAATCCATGGCAGACACTTCAACTGTCTGTCAAAACATAAATGAAACTTAATTCATTGTTATTGATAAAACCTTTTACTTCTTCAATTGATGTCAATTCTTTCATTTTTATACCTCCTCAAATGATCTTACCCATTTTACATTAAGGTTTACCTCAGGTACTTTAATGATACTTTAAAAAGGGTAATGGGTATAATGTTAAGGGATTCTAAAGAGGGAGTGATTTGATGGGAAATCCATGGAATGAAAGGTTTGGTGGAGAACAATATGTTTATGGAGAAGAACCGAATGAGTTTATTAGGTCCCAAGCGTTTCGGTTACAGGTTAACAAGAAGATAGTGGCGTTTGCAGAAGGTGAAGGAAGGAATGCAGTGTTTTTAGCGAGGCAGGGACACGATGTTACTGCATTGGATTATGCATTGAATGGATTGAAGAAAACAGAACAGCTTGCTGAGCAATATGATGTAAAAGTAAAAACAGAACAAAAGGATTTAATCAATGACCCAGTTGCTAGCGAAGAATTTGACGCAGCAATTATGGTATTCGGACATTTTGCAAAAAAGGATCAAAAATCTGTANNAGCAAAAAAAGGATCAAAAATCTGTATTTAACAAGTTGGTTTCGACTGTAAAACCCGGGGGATTGATCATGCTGGAGGTATACTCAGAAGACCAGGTGAGGTATCAAACCGGCGGCCCCAAAACAGAGGACATGCTGTATGATCCTGCAGACTTACTTGAATGGACGAAAGGATATAAGGTCCTCCATTTTTTCTATGGTGAGGAAGACCGTGTTGAAGGTTCTTTACACACTGGCAAAGGGCATGTTGTTCAGGTGATTTTTAAGAAAGAGAAGGGATAAGTAAAGAGTAATTATGAGCGGCCATTCGTCGAGGCTGTTCGCTCCTTTTATTGGGTTTGAATATATGGAAAATGAATTCCGATTTTTTATCGGATTATCCTTTTGAATAGGTGTAAGAGGAATTTCAAAAAGGAAAAAATGGCAATAAGCCATTAACTTTTCGATATTGAATGAATTAGCGCCTTCGTCTCCTTAAGGAAGATATTTTGTTTTCCAGCTCTGAGAATCTGTATTCCAATTCTATATATCTGTTGTGGAGCTCTAAATATTGGCTTTTGAGATCCTTCCATTGGAGTTTCAATTCTTCAGATTCTTTCCGAGCTTTTTCTAGTTCATCAGAAAGCCTTTCAACTGAGAGTTTTAGATTGGAAATTTCTTTTGTAGCTGCCTGTTTATTCTCAGACGTACCATTTGTTTTTGAAAGAAGTGAGAGAGTCGTTGGGTTAACTAGATTCTTAGCCATTTTCATTATAGAATCAAGGTTCTCCTCTTTTACAAGGCTGCTAAGCCCTTTAAGAGAGGTCTCTTCTAAATCTTCTTCTTTTCCAAATTGGCTCTTTGCCGACTGTTCTTTTACCAAGTTCTCAGTAAATTTCATAATTTTATTAAGATCTAGCTTACTTTCATCTGAAGACAGGTTTTTTAGTTGTTCCTTAAGCTCTTCATTAGTATCCATTGTTATAATAGCTCCTTCCAATAAATAAGATAATTAATACTCCCCCGGCACAAGACCGGTCTGGCCAGGGGAGATTGTAAGGGTGTGGAGGTTTCAAATCTAAAAGAGATTAAGCAGCTCCGTTACCAGCGTCAATCACTTCGCCGATGCAATTAAAGAGAACATCCGCTAGAGCGTCACGGCCTAACAAGATAGCCACAACTAAAGCTAGAGCAAGCAATAGAACAATCACAGCAGTTACAATCATCTCTTCACCCCCTTTCTATTCGAAAGATGGTAAGATCCGAACCTTACATCAACATCATATGAAAAACTATCGGACATGCATCAGCAAACACCTTAAAAAAGAAAAATTCGGGCGCCTGTTTTAATAGACATTGTTTGAAAAATAGTGAATTTTCCTATATGTTGGGGGTAGTAATCAAAGGAGGTATAGCTATTGTCTGAACCAATCGCTTTAACAAAGATAAAAATCATTCAAGAGGACACTCCTAACAAAATAAGAAAAGCCTACATAGAGGGTTTTTCAGATCCCTTTTATTTCGGCGTGCATGGTGGGGTGAAGGAGTTCTACGGCGTTGAACCAGAAAAGGAATACCCTTCTACTCTGGACCACATCGTCGCCGCTGCAGGAGGCTGACTGGTCGGTACTCTTTCAGGCGCGCTGGAGGCGCGTAAAATTCCGACATCTCCTGATAAAATACAAGCACAAGTTCAAGGAACAATCGAAGCTCCAGAGGGAGTACTAAAAATCACACAAATTAGCTGTCATTATGATTTGAAAATTCCCCAAGGCAAAAGGGAAGCGACTGAAAGGGCATTATCCGTATTTGAAAGAGGCTGCCCAGTTGCACAAACCTTAAAAGGCTGCATCCAGTTTATACACACTTGGGATATTGAAGAATACTAAGCATGAGTGCTGGGCAACATGGCAGAATACAAGTTAAATCGATGAAGGGTAGGATTGCCGGCATTAAGGCTTTGCAGGAAATGCAGATGGAAAGAAAGAGCCTCGGGTATACACCCGAGGCTCGAATTGTTATTAATGATGTTCTTTATATGCTGCAATAATCTCTTGTACTGCGTCACTGTATTTGATTTCTACATCTGTTTCATCAAAAAACCACGTATCATTCGATTCGACATAGAAGGTGATACCGTCGATTTCTTGCTGTTGGGCGGCAATGGTTGGTGTTTCAAGCGAAAACGCTAAACTATAACCTTTGTTCTTGTCGCCAAACCCGGCATATTGTGGGTAAAGGCGGATGAAAAACGGCTTTGGAATTTCAAATTCTTTTTCAAACCATTTGTATGCGTTCTGATCAATAGAGATCGTCATATTAGCACCATCCTTTCGTTACTATCATTGTAAAACCTGTAAGGCCTGTATTTCCGTGTTTTATGTCACAGTAATAGGGATGTCATGAAAGTGTCAAAAATGCAGAGTAATTTTCTGCTGGAATGTATTTTGGCAGTTGACTTTTACTTCAATAAAAACAGCTCCCAATACAAAAAGGAGCTGTTTGATTGATTCTATAGAGTTTTCTCCTTTTGGCGCATTGCTTCAGGAATGTAAACACAGAATGGTTCGCTTTCCATGTAGTCTCCGGTAACTGCGTACGTTCTTGAACGGGATCCCCCGCAAACGTGTCGGAATTCACAAACCCCGCATTTACCTTTGTAATTGTCTGGATTGCGAAGTTCTTTGAAAACCGGCGACTCGCGGTAAATTTCTGCTAAAGACTTTTCACGAATGTTACCACCTACAAGTGGAAGCAGCCCTGATGGCATGACATCACCAGTATGAGAGACGAAAACAAACCCATTTCCATCGTTTACTCCTTTAGGTGCCCGCTTCAATCCATCAATCACTGAAGCCATATCTTTTGTTAATGTATCTTCGTAGCGTATTTCACCTTTGTCGACCACGTTTTCACGTGCCTTCTGTTGAAAAACAACACGGCGGTAATGTTGCGCTGCTGTTGTTTTGATATCATATGGAGCAGTTTTGCTAAGCTCATACAGCCATCGGAATACCTTCTCGTGTTCAGCAGGTGTCAAGCAGGCGTCAAGCTGGCCCCGTCCTGTTGGTACGAGCAAGAAGATGTACCACATGACAACTTTTAATTCCTTCATCAGTTCAGCCATTTGTTCCAGATGTTCATAGTTATAGCGTGAAATGACTGTGTTTAACTGAAGGGGCATATTAAGCTCATTTAAATATTTTACTTTCTCAATTGTCAGGTCAAACGATCCAGGAGTACCTCTGAAGTGGTCATGTATTTCAGGTGTTGGCCCATCTAGGCTGAACGCCCAGCGTGATAAACCAACCCGTTTCGCTCTCTCCATTCTTTCCTTTGTTACATTGTCTGTCGCACTAGGTGTCATTGACACACGCATGCCTTTCTTTACAGCGTATTCAGCAAGTTCAAATAAGTCCTCTCTCATCATACAATCTCCGCCAGTGAAAACCAGCATAGGATTGTTCATTTCATAAATTTGATCGATCAGTTTTAGTCCTTCTTCAGGAGTTA
>DMSR01000424.1 GCA_003457145.1 Bacillus sp. (in: firmicutes) | reverse complement strand
AATCCTGGGTTCCTGCAAGTTCGACACTATAGTGTTCAGGAGTGTATGTCTGGATGACAACCTCGCCAGCGAGTTTATGCCTGCCTGCTCTGCCGCTGACCTGGGTCAAAAGCTGAAAGGTTTTCTCGGAGGCCCGGAAATCAGGCAGATGCAGCATTGTATCTGCAGAAAGAACTCCAACAAGTGTTATATTAGGGAAATCAAGTCCTTTGGCGATCATTTGTGTTCCCAGCAGTATATCAGCATGTCCATCCTGGAAGGCATTTAACAGTTTTTCATGCGAGCCTTTCCTCCCAGTAGTATCTACATCCATGCGGATTACACGTGCTTCAGGAAGCAGCTTGTTTAGCTCCTCCTCAACTTTCTGCGTTCCAGTGCCAAAATATCGGATATGCTCGCTGTTGCACTCTGGGCATATGACTGGAACCTGTTCCTCGTAACCGCAATAATGGCATTTCATTTGCTCTTTATATCGGTGGTAGGTGAGCGTGATATCACAATGGGGACAGTTCTTTACATAACCACAATCCCTGCACATCACGAAAGAAGAATGCCCTCGTTTATTTAAAAACAGTACGGTCTGTTCTTTTTTCTCAAGCCTGTCTTTCAATTTCTCAAATAGATTTACAGAGAACATGGAGCGATTCCCTGTTCGCAGCTCTTCTCGCATGTCGACAATATCAACGGTCGGAAGTGCCTGGTTATTCATCCTTTTTGGAAGTGACAGCAAAGTATATCTGCCCTTTTGGGCCCTCGCGAAAGATTCGAGGGACGGTGTCGCACTGCCAAGGACAACCGGGCAATTATACGTCTTTGCTCTTTGAATGGCAACATCCCGTGCATGGTATCGTGGATTTTCTTCTTGTTTATAGCTTGTTTCATGTTCCTCATCAATAATGATGATCCCAAGATTTTCAAACGGTGCGTAGATGGCAGACCTCGCGCCTACAACTACCTTCACTTCTTTTCTCTGGATCTTTCGCCATTCATCGTATTTCTCCCCGGCAGAGAGACCGCTGTGCATCACAGCAACATAATCCCCAAACCTTTCTTTGAATCGGGTGACCATCTGCGGGGTTAGCGAGATTTCAGGTACAAGCACAATGGCTTCCTTTCCTTTATTCAAGACTTCCTGGATAGACTGCAAGTAAATCTCCGTCTTACCGCTCCCTGTCACTCCATAAAGCAGGAAAACCTCATGCTTTTCACTTTCAATGGAAGAAAGAACTGGACTGATCGCCTTCTCTTGTTCCTCTGTCAATGTCAGTGCCGTTTTCCGCTGGAATTCACGCTCTGAAAAAGGATCTCTGTAAACTTCCATTTCTTTAACTGCAAGCACGTCCTTTTTCACCAGTGAGTTGACCGATGCCTGGGAAATGCCTAGTGACGAAACAATCAGCCTTTGCTCAACCGGTTCTGGCTGTTCCAGAAAAAACTCAATGATGGCCTTTTGCCCTGAAGCCTGTGCTGGCAGATTATCCTTTATTTCTTTTAGCTTCTCAGGGTCCAGAGCAGGAAACACATGTTTCAGGAGCTTTTTGCGCACGCGGTCCTTAACCTCATATACAACGTCAATTCTGCCAGCTGCGGCTTCCTTTTGAAGCTGCTGGACAAGTCCTTGTGCGACCGCATCCTCCCACTTCACTTCACGACTTCCACCGAAAAGCAGCCTGACCTTATTTGGCAATGAAGCCGCATTGACTTCTTCGGGAATGACGATTTTCTTTTCATATTTTGCTTTCAAAGCAGCTGGAAGCATAACTTGGTATGAAGAAATTTTATAGCTTAATGTTTGCTCTGTTAACCATTCTCCCAGCTCCAGCAGTTCTTCATTAAGAACGGGGTTCAAATCAAGCGGCTCGATAATTTCCCTTAACTTGGCGAAGCTTGATTCCTTTTTGAGTCCAGTTACAAACCCCTGGATTTTTCTTGGGCCAAAAGGGACAATTACTCTGACTCCAGGTTTGATGACATCTAATAAATGCTCAGGGATCTTATAATCAAAGGTTTTGTCAGTCTGCTTTGCCGGCACATCGACAACAACACTTGCGATATTCATAGGCGATCATCCTTTTTTAGAAGCTTGAGGATTTCATCCAGCACACTTCTGGCAACTTCACTTTTTTGCATCATCGGAAAGTTAATGACGGAGCCATCTTTATGGTAGACAGTCACGATATTTGTATCGGATCCAAATCCAGCACCAGCCTGTTTTACATTATTTGCGACAATCATGTCAGCATTCTTTTTGGCAAGCTTCCCTTTTGCATACATTTCGACGTTATTCGTTTCTGCAGCGAATCCTACCAGCAATTGGCCGCTTTTTTTCTTCCCCAGTTCGAAAAGGATATCCTTGGTTCTTTCAAGCTCTAGGACCTCGGCACCCTCTTTTTTCTTCATTTTTTCGTCATTTATATGACTAGGTCGGTAATCAGCAACTGCAGCAGTTTTAATGACTACATCTGCAGCGCTGAAATTAGCCATCACGGCATTGTACATTTCCTCCGCACTTTCCACGGATATGAGCTGCACTCCCCTTGGCACCTCAAGATTAACTGGGCCTGATATTAGAACGACTCTAGCGCCCATCCTCACTGCCTCTGAGGCAAGTGCATATCCCATCTTTCCAGTTGAGTGATTGGTGATGAACCGGACAGGGTCTATTTTTTCCCGTGTGGGTCCAGCAGTGACAAGAACGGTTTTACCTATAAACTGGCCACCTTGCTGACCAAAGTATTGTCCAGCCAGTTCGACGATTTTCTCCGGTTCTTCAAGACGTCCTTTGCCAGTATAGCCACAGGCCAAATAACCTTCCCCTGGCTCGACTAAACTGTATCCATAGCTTTTCAAAATTTCCATATTCTTTATCACAGCAGGATGATTGTACATATGTACGTTCATCGCAGGAGCAATCCATACTGGAGCTGTCGCAGCAAGTAAGGTGGTGGCTATCATGTTATCAGCAATCCCATTGGCCAGCTTGCCAATAATATTCGCAGTGGCAGGAGCGACGATGATAAGATCAGCCCAATCCGCCAGATGGATATGGGCTATGTGTTCAGGATGTTTTTCATCAAATGTATCTGTATAAACCTCACTTCTGGACAATGCCTGGAATGTGAGGGGGGTAACGAATTTTGACGCAGATTCACTTAGGATGACCTTCACTTCCGCACCGGCCTGCGTCAGTTTGCTAGTAAGTGCAGCACCTTTATATACAGCAATTCCGCCGGTTACGCATAGTAAGATTTTTTTACCATTCAGCATGTCAGAGAACCCCCATTAATCCAAACTATCATTATGAATGAACTATACCATTTTTTCACTGATTAAGCATGAAATGCGCAAGGCAGAAGTGAAGTTCACTAATAGTTTTTACAGTAATCATCAGGAGTAAAGGGACTTTATCCTGCCAAAAAAAAATAACAACCCAATAAAAAGGTTGTTATCTCAGATTATTCATTGATATTTAACTCTTCATGGCTTGCAGCTGTTTTAAAGTGAAGCTTCTCAGCATTGATTTCTTCTAGTGCCTTGCCGACAAACTTGTGTGAAGCATATTTATCGAGCTTTGGATCCATGTGAACCTGCATGCTGCGTGCACGCTTAGCAGCTACGGATACCAGTGAATATTTCGAGTCAATCTTAGTCATTAATGAATCAATAGAAGGATAAAGCATTTAATCTACCTCCAGCATTTTTTTGTAGCGATATTGTACTCGTTCCCTGCGACAGTGCTCCGCAACAACTATAGCCTTCACGCGTTCGCTCGCACGCTCAACCTGGTCGTTTTCAACAACATAGTCATAAAGCTCCATCATTTCGATCTCTTCTCTCGCAACTCTCATCCTGCCCTTGATTATGTCCTCTGACTCTGTCCCTCTAGTAACAATCCTGTTTTCAAGTTCAGAAAGACTGGGAGGCGCAAGGAAAATAAATAATCCTTCTGGAAATTTCCTTCGCACCTGACTTGCACCCTGTACTTCAATCTCCAGGAATACATCCTTGCCAGCGTCGAGAGTCTGACGGACATAGTCTACAGGTGTGCCATAATAGTTGCCGACAAACTCAGCATATTCAAGCAACCGATCCTGTTCAATCATTTCCTCGAATTCTTCCCTGGATTTGAAGAAATAATCTACCCCATTTCTCTCTCCTTCCCGAGGCAGCCTGGTGGTGGCAGATACTGAATATTCAAAAGCTGTATCGGGCTGGGAAAATAATTCTTTCCGTACCGTTCCTTTTCCTACGCCTGATGGCCCGGAAAGAACAATCAACAATCCTTTTTCCTGCATTTAATAAATCCTACCCTTCATCAATGATATCATCCCGGTCATTCAAACGGTGCGCTACTGTTTCCGGCTGTACTGCTGAAAGTATGACGTGGTCACTGTCCATCACGATAACAGCTCTCGTCCTTCTTCCATATGTCGCATCTATCAATGAACCCCTATCACGAGCATCCTGAATGATCCTTTTGATTGGCGCCGATTCAGGACTTACGATTGAAATGATTCTATTTGCTGAAACAATATTACCGAAGCCTATGTTTATTAGCTTGATTGCCATGATTGGCCCCCAATCATCAGTTATTTATTTTGGCCTTTGTCAGCACTTTCTAAACGCTACTCGATATTCTGTACTTGTTCCTTGACCTTTTCAAGGAGACTTTTCATTTCGACAACTTCTCTGGCAATTCTATAATCATTTGCTTTGGACCCAATCGTATTAACCTCACGATTCATTTCCTGGAGAAGAAAATCAAGTTTTCTGCCGAGCGGTTCACACTCATTAAGTATTTGTAAAAATTGGCTCACATGACTTTCCAGCCTGGTTATTTCCTCACTGATATCAGCTTTTTCAGCAAAGAAAGCCACTTCAGTAAGTATTTTGTCCTCATCAGCCTGGCCTGCTAAAAAGTCAGCCATTTTCTTAGTAAGCCTGTCTCTGTATTGTTCAACAACATCTGGTGCAAATTGCTTAACACAAAGGGCATGTTCCTTTAACTGCTGGATGTGCTTGATCACATCCTTCGCAAGAGCTGCGCCTTCCTGTAGGCGCATTTGTACCAATTCGTTCCCAGCATCCTCGACTGCAGCTAAAACGAGCTGTTCGAGTTCCTCATTCTCGGTCTCATTTTCTTCAATATGAATGATTTCTTCCCGGTTCACAAGGTCTTGGAGCTGAACCTCCCCCGTAACACCGTATCTGTCTTTTATTTCAGATATCTGAATGACATATTGGTCCAAGGCGTTCCAGTCAATATGTATACTTCGGTTAACGATTCCTTCACCCTCCAAAGTTATAAACACTTCGACTCTGCCTCTTTTTATGTGTTCGCCAAGTTTTTTCTTTATTTTATCTTCTGTTTTCAGGAGTTGCCGGGGCATGCGAATGTGAAATTCACAAAAACGGTGATTGACCGTTTTCACCTCGACCGTGACGCCCAACCGATCTGACTCGGCTTTGCTTCTTCCAAATCCAGTCATACTGACGACCATTTCAGACACATCCAATCTCTCTAAAAAGTCGAACTTGGTTTTGCCCTAATAAAGGTTTATGTTTGATAAAGGCTGTTACGCATTCATTGTTGTTTAAAGGATATTCATATAGGTAGTTGAGGTTGATTTCCGCTCTTTTCCTTCGCATATCAGGAAAGGTCCCGCCGATTAATTCCAAATATGAAAAGAATTCTCCACAAAGTCATGAAAAGAGCTTTGGTAAAAAAAGAAGGCAATAGAGCATTCTCTATTACCTAACGGATTATATCATATTTCTTTTTGTATTTCTTGCAAAAAATGTTCCGGCTAGCAAAAATGTAGGAACTGCCGATAAACCAAGGATTAAAAGCCAATCAGCAGGCAGGATCGATACAGTATGGAAAATCGGTTGAAGAGCTGGAGAATAAATGACAGCAAGGACAAGTACAAGTGACGAAATAACCGCCCAAACTAAATATTTATTCCCGAAAGGATTGCGTGCAAAGATTGATTTTTCGCTTCTGCAGTCAAATACATGAATTAGCTGAGCCATCACTAGCGTCGTGAATGCAATGGTCTGTGCATAGACGAGGTTGTTCGGGTCCCTTCCATAAACAATCATGAAGGCGAACAATGTAACCAATCCTATTAAAAACCCCCTGGATATCACTTTCCATCCTAGTCCTCGTGCAAATACCCCTTCTTTTGGATGTCTCGGCGAGCGCTTCATCACATCTTCTTCAGGTTGATCCAGCCCTAATGCCATTGCTGGCAGTCCGTCTGTGACAAGGTTTACCCAGAGAATCTGAATCGGAACGAGTGGCAGCGGCAAGCCTAAAATCATGGCAAACAGCATGACAAGAATCTCACCGACATTGGAAGCAAGCAAATATCTGATAAACTTTCTGATATTTTCATAGATATTGCGGCCTTCTTTAATTGCTGCCTTAATTGTTGCAAAGTTATCGTCGAGCAGTACAAGTGCAGATGCTTCCTTTGCGACATCTGTGCCTGTGATTCCCATGGCAACGCCAATATCTGCTGCTTTAATGGCAGGAGCATCATTGACCCCATCACCGGTCATTGCGACAATATGCCCCCTGTTTTGCAGGGCTTTTACAATTTTTAATTTGTGTTCGGGTGATACCCGGGCAAAAACTGATACATCATCTACGACAGCTTCCAGCTCTGAAACAGACATATCAGATAGCGTCTTGCCCTCGATGACCTTGCTGTCTTTAGACAAAATACCCAGTTGTTTTGCTATTGCCTTTGCTGTGATTACATGATCCCCAGTAATCATCACTGTCTTGATTCCGGCATCCCGGCATTCTTTTACTGCCAGTTTAACTTCAGGTCTCGGCGGGTCTATCATTCCCTGCAAACCAATAAACGTAAGACCCTTTTCTGCTTCATTTTCATTAAGGACTACTGTACTTGGTGAAATAGGTTTAAATGCAATAGCGATAGTCCTCAATGCATTTCCTGCTAATTCGTTTATCGAACTTTGTACCTTTGATGTCAGTTCCTTGGTAAGGAATTGCTGTCTTTGATCCCAAAGTATGGATTCACTCAGTCCAATTAAAACATCCGGAGCACCTTTTACTACAGCAAATTTCCTGCCTGTTTTATCCTTTACAATCATGCTCATCATTTTTCGCTTCGAATCAAACGGGAACTCATTGACAATTTCAAACTGGTTTAGCAATCCCGGCCTTCTATAACCTGCTTTCATCGCAGCAACTAACAAGGCCCCCTCGGTAGGATCTCCATCAATTGCATACTCCTC
>DMSR01000108.1 GCA_003457145.1 Bacillus sp. (in: firmicutes) | reverse complement strand
TCCCTGCCGCTGAAGGCTGATTGATTTACGGTCAAATGTGCGTATCCTGACCATTTCCGAAAAGAATTTCTTCACACGCTCCTCGGTCACTAAATCCTTATGTTCCTCGGACACGATATTTCCGTTTTGGTCCATCACTTGTAAAATCGGAAAATGATTATCCATCGGCTCACCCTTTTATAAAATCTCGTATTCTTTTAAACTTTGGTTTTATATAAAGTATTTTTTCACATATTGATATTTTCCAGGAATATACGCTGGTGTTTTAGAAAGGAAATTAATGATGAATTAAACATCCAATAACAAAATTTTCATTATGCGAAAAATCACAAAACATCGAGATAGAGTCTATTAAAATTACATTCTCACTGCCCATTTAGGACGTTTCATATGTGAGAAGAAGCTGTTGCGCCTTGATCTCGCTTCAATCCGGTTGTCACAGAACATGTTTGCTGCTTCAACTGTCGTGTTTCCATCTCGCTCAGCCTGGCTGTATACATTGAGCAATGAATTATAGATGGCCTTTGTCTTTCTTAAGACGCGCTCCTTATTTGGCGAATATAGTTCATCGGCTACCTGGATCAGCCCGCCTGAATTCACAATATAATCGGGAGCGTATAGAATGCCTTTTTCGTGGAGAATCTGACCATGCATGAACTCTTTCAATTGATTGTTCGCCGAGCCGACAACAGCTTTTACCTGCAGCTGAGATACTGTTTCATCATTTATGATGCCGCCCATTGCGCATGGAACGAAAATTTCGGCAGGCTGCGAATAAATTTCATTGCTTTCGACTACCTTAATGCCGGCACCCATTGACTGAGCTTTTTGCACGATTTGGTCGATTGCCTTAGGGTTAATATCAGTTACATAAAGGTCTGCTCCATTTTCAAGCAGATATTCCGCAACCTTGAATCCAACTTTCCCCAACCCTTGAATAGAGTATGACTTCCCAGATAAATCATCCGTTCCCCAAATCGCTTTACTCGTCGCCTGCAGTCCGTAAATAACTCCTTGCGCGGTAGGAACAGATGAATCTCCGCTCCCGCCGTACACTTCATCCACACCGACTATGCAATTTGTTTCCTTCAAGGCATGGACAAAGTCCTCAGGATCAGTCCCCATATCGGTGCCTGTATAAAAACGGCCGTTTAGTGATTCAACGAATTGACCAAATGCACGGAAAAGTTCAGGACTTTTGTCCTTGGTCGGATCCCCGATAATGACCGCTTTTCCTCCGCCAAAATCAACGTCAGAGGCAGCACATTTATATGTCATTCCTTTTGAAAGCCGAAGTACATCCTCAAGAGCCTCATCTACTGTTTTATAAGGATACATTCGGCAGCCGCCCAAAGCCGGTCCCAGCCTTGTACTGTGAATCGCGATGATTGCCTTCAATCCCGTTGTTTCATCATTGCAAAAAACTACTTGCTCGTGTTCTCTGATTTGTTCAAACATATCCATTTTTCTTTCCCCCTTTATTCCGTTAAACCATGTTAGCGCTTTCATTTTTGCATAAAATTTTTTAATTTCCTGTAAGTATTTCTGAAATCTTCTTCTTAGGCAGGATTACTTGCTTTACCTCTCCAACACCAATTAGTCTTCCGCTGCTTTCAGCTTTCACATTGGTGATGACTATATTTGAATGAAGATCGGTTAAAGTAGCAATGACTTTCAACTTTGCTCCTTCATGGCAAGGGGCTACATGCTTCACAGTCACACCTCCACCCATACCTTCTTCATTTTCTTCTAAATAAGGAAGGAGGATTTGCCTTGAGACCCACTCCATGTGATACACCATCGAAACCGTGGAGTATACCGGATGAATAAGCTTTCCTTCAAAGCGTGCAAACATGTCGGAGGTAACAATTACATCCATGGAAGCTGTCTGTCCAGCTGTTAAGCCATCACGCATCATATCCCACCTTTCCACGCTGCAAATATGTATAACGTTTATTTAACGCTATCATAACATTTCGTTAAATAAATGGTCAATAAATTGTAAGAAATTTTGGTATTTTCTCAAAATGATTGTGATATAATAAACCGTTTATTTTGTTTTATGGCTCCAGTATAGCTTTTTATTAATGTCTTCTATAGTCACTCGATTTCCGCGATGCAGGCAGGGGAGCCTACTTTAGCCTGGCATCTGCAGAAAATATTAATCTCTAACTATGTTCATTTGAAACCTTGTACAAAAAAATAAATAACCCTTTATTACAACTTTATAATCCTTGTTTACAATGTTTTAATCCTGATTTATAAGTTTTAACCCTGGTTTCCTGCGTTAGATTCCTTATTTCCAATTTAAAAAGGGTTAACCAGTACCGAAACTGGTTAACCCCATTCTTTTAACTAAGCAATGCCCGGTCGTTCGCCATCTTCGTTCCGCGAATTCGCTGGAATTCATTGAGAAGGTCCTCGATCGTCAGTTTTGCTTTCTGTTCTTCATTGACTTCAAAAATAATCTGTCCCTTGTCCATCATGATCAGCCTGTTTCCAAGGTCTAAAGCCTGCTGCATGTTGTGGGTGACCATTAATGTGGTCAAATGGTATTTATCCACGATTTCCTTTGTCAATTCAGTGATCAGCTCGGCACGGGACGGATCAAGTGCAGCAGTATGTTCATCAAGCAACAGAATCGAAGGTTCAGTAAAGGTTGCCATCAGCAGCGATAACGCCTGCCTCTCTCCGCCTGACAATAATCCGACCTTGGCATTAAGCCTGTTTTCCAATCCTAAATGCAAAGATTCAAGTACCTCTTTGAAATGCTCACGACGCTTTCGCGTTACACCAGGTCGTAAGGAACGGCGTTTGTTCCGTGAGTAGGCTATAGCTAGATTCTCTTCAATCGTCATGCTTGGCGCTGTTCCTGCCATTGGATCCTGGAATACGCGGCCAATCATTTTTGACCGGTTGTACTCGGAGGTGAATGTAACATCCTTGCCATCGAGTGATACCCTTCCATGGTCGGGAAGCATCACGCCGGAAATGACATTCATCAAGGTCGATTTACCGGCCCCATTACTGCCAATTACTGTAACGAAATCTCCCTTTTCCAATGTCAGATTGATATTATCCAGGGCAATTTTCTGGTCCGGCGTTCCTTCATTGAAGACTCTATGAATCTGATTTAAGTGCAGCACCAGCCTCACCCTTTCTCTCAGAAGGTACACTTACTGCTTTCATGCCTTCAAGCTGTCTTTTGATTTTCCGCTGTTTTTCTTTGTAGCCATCAATCATTTTCGGCGCTGTCAATGCCAGAATGACAATGACCGCCGTAATCAGCTTCATGTCTCCAGGCTCAAGGAATTCGACGCGCAATGCCAGGGTGACAACGATTCGATAAATGATCGAACCGCCAATGACCGCTAGTGTCGTCCTGGCAATTGATTTCGTGCCGAAAAGTGCTTCACCGATAATTACGGAAGCAAGACCGATGATGATCATCCCGATTCCCATTCCGACGTCAGCGAATCCACCCTGCTGTGCGATTATNNTTGAGTTTGAGATTCCCAGGCCGAGAATGATCATCAGATTTGTATTGGATGAAAAACTGCGAATCATCCTTTTATTATCACCTGTCGCCCGGATTGCCAGGCCAACTTCAGTTTTCAGGAAGGCATCAGTAATAAATTTGATTGTGAATGTAACAATAATCATGAAAAGCAGGATTCCCCAAGTCCTTGGCAAGCTGTCACCCAGACCAACCGCCGTCAGGGCACCGTTGAAAAAATTGTCTATGCCCGTTTTGTCGAAGAAATCTCTGACTGCCGTCATTGTTGTGTCAGTGTTCAGCAAGGGGACATTCGACTTTCCCATGATTCTGAGATTGATAGAATACAAGGCAATCATCACCAGAATTCCCGAAAGGAGGGCATTGACCTTACCAACCGTATGAATCAACCCGGTAAGGCATCCAGCCACGAAACCGGCAATCAGTGCTACCACGGTTGCAACAAATGGATTGGCCCCGTTGACGATCATGATCGCAGATACTGCAGCTCCCGTCACAAAGCTGCCATCCACTGTTAAATCAGGAAAATCCAGTACCCGAAAGGATAAGTAAACGCCTAGAGCCATTATTGCATAGATGATGCCTGACTCAAATGCTCCAAATATAGAAGTAAACAAGTTGTATCATCCTTTCTGTTATTCCTCAAAGAACTCTGCGTCTTTTCCCCAATCTTCCTTTACTTCAACGCCTTGCTCCTTTGCCGCTTTTTTATTGATAGTAAGTGTCAGGGAATCGGGTAATTCTACAGGTATTTCGGATGCTTTCTTGCTCCCGGATAAAATTTCAGCTGCCATCAGGCCTGACTGGTAACCAATGTCATAATAATTAAATCCGCTCGCTGCGACTGCTCCACGCTTCATTGAATCCAGCTCACCAACAAATAATGGGATTTTTCTGGCGTTAGCAACTGAGATTACGGATTCAAGTGCAGATACAACTGTATTGTCAGTTGGTACATAGATTGCATCGACACGTCCAACAAGCGACTCAGCAGCCTGCTTTACTTCAGCGGATGTTGAGATGGATGCCTCAAATACTTTGGCCCCATTTGCTTCAGCAAGCTTCTTGACTTCTTTAAGCTGAACTTCGGAGTTTTGCTCACCTGCATTGTAAATGACACCGATTTTCTTTGCTCCTATTTCATTGGTCATAAAATCAACCGTTTTCTTTGTAGCATCCGGGTGATTGTCTGTTGTACCTGTAATATTGTCACCAGGCTTATCAAATGCTTCTACGAGTCCCGCTCCTACTGGGTCGGTTACCGATGTGAATATAATTGGAATATCTTTTGTCGCATTCAATGCAGCCACTGCACTAGGAGTGGCATTTGCAAAAATCAAGTCAACTTTGTCACCGACAAAATTATTTGCGATTGAGGCTGTGTTATTCATATCAGCCTGAGCATTCTGAAAATCGTACTTCACATTTTCTCCTTCTTTAAACCCTTTGTCTGTAAGAGCCTTTTTAAAGCCTTCCGTTGCGGCATCAAGTGATGGGTGTTCCGCAAACTGTGTCAAACCAATCTTGTACTGTTTTTCGCCAGATGCCCCATTTGCTTCATCCTTTTCTCCGCACCCAGCTAAAAAAANNGAGAAAGAGCTTTAACTGATTTTTTCATAATGATCCCCCTTTTTTTTAAAAACACCGGCAAAACAGCTATGTAGAATTAAACATAAAGAGACAGCCGGAATACACAACTTCGAAACCGTTACCAAATCGTATGATATACACTATACTCACCGTAAATATAACGTTATATTAACACCAGTCAAAAGACAGTGTCAATTAATATTCCGAAAATTTAGTATGTTATGATTTTAATTATTAATTAAACCATCTCTTGCAAGAACAAGCAATATATTTTTATAAAATAACAAAAATATTTTAAGAATTAAGCAATTATCATTATTCAGGCAGGGCAAAAGGTATAAAAACCCTGAAAAAAGAATAATAAAAACATGCTCCTATTTGAAGCATGTTCCTCCTCTAGAGTAATTTTATAGTCATCAAAAGCTGTTCCTTTGCTTCCTTAATCATCCTTTCCAATAGATCATTGACGGGAGGAATATCTGCAATTAATCCTGCTACCTGGCCGCCGTTCATGAATCCTCCTTCCATATTTCCTTCTATAGCCCCTTTTTTATGTATGTCTTCAGAAGTCAGCTCTGAAAACTCTTCGGCTGTAATTCCCTGATTCTCGGCTTCAAGCAGCTTTTCTGCGTAAGGAGTATTAAGAAGCCTGCGAATTCTTCCGATTGACCTCCCGACTATGACAGTTTCATGATCGTTAGCCTGGAGTACCTTCTGCTTATAGGCTTCGTGAAATGGTGCTTCTTGTGTAGCAATGAACCGTGTCCCCATTTGAACACCGCTTGCTCCTAATGCCAGCATTGCTGCCAGTCCTTTGCCATCCCCAATACCTCCAGCTGCTACTACGGGAATATTGATATGCCTGATAATTTGA
>DMSR01000109.1 GCA_003457145.1 Bacillus sp. (in: firmicutes) | reverse complement strand
TAGACACTGCAAGCATGAATTTGTGCTTAGCGGCAAGCGCCAGAAGAAATTAGGCGTCCGGACGCTGGATATCGCTAAACGCCTGCTTGATTTTGGTTACCATCCGCCGACAATCTACTTCCCGTTGAATGTGGAAGAGGCAATCATGATCGAACCAACTGAAACAGAATCAAAAGAAACACTCGACGCTTTCATCGATGCAATGATCCAGATTGCCAGGGAAGCAGAAGAGAACCCGGAAATCGTCCAGGAAGCACCACACTCAACAGTGGTGGGACGTATGGATGAAACAACTGCTGCAAGAAAACCGATCCTTCGCTATCAAAAAGCAGAATAAGATAAAAAGTCCTGCCCTTGTGGCAGGATTTTTATTTTGGCTGAGATGGAAGTTTTTTTATAAGTGGTTTATACGGTTGGAAACAGAAAACACTAAATGCTGCTTGTCATACTTTTTGGGGGGGAATTAAATGTTGGTGAATTTCCACTGATATTTTGCATAGAAGGAAATGACGAAGATAGGGAGAATATTTTATTGAAGGGTTTTCCATGTGATTTAAGGGGGAGCAGGATGGATATTACGATTGTTTTGCTGATTGGGTTGTGTTTTTTGCTGTTGATCTCACCTTATCGCTATATTTTGACGTTATTTATTAATAGAGATAAATCAATGGCGTATAAAATTGCCCTTCTCATTGGACTTGCGGTTATTTCAATTCTGTTTATCGCTGGAATCGAAAGCTTGACTATAGAGCCGCATGTCACATCAGGGAATGGAAACCTGGCTCTGTTATTAATCATTCCCTTTTTGATGGTACTGACAATTTATCTTATGGCGTTGTTCCTATTTGCCAAAGAATTCTTGAACCCACGATGGAAACCATTGGTCATAGGATTAGTGATGGCTGTTATCACATTATCAATTGCCCGTATCTGGCAGAATAGTTCCGAACTCATATCTTTGCTTGGCGGGACACCTGATGAACCTGAGTCAAGAATATTCCGATTTCCCTGGTTGAATCAGTATACGAATACACTTTTCTTTAATGGGTATTTGCTTCTTTTCCTAACCGGTTTGACGATTTTAGGAAGCACTGTGTTTACATCTGCAGAAAAACCGGAAAGTTAAACCCCTCAGCCGCACAGTTGAGGGGTAATTTTTATGGGAAAATAGCTTATTTAGCTTTGACTTTGCCGCCCCATTTTTTGAAGCCGCCTTGGAGATGATGTAAATCCTTATATCCTTTGCGGTAAAGCAGCTGTGCAGCACGGCCGCTGCGCGAGCCACTCTGGCAATAGAGATAAACCGGCTTGTCCGACCTGATTTCCTTCAAGCGTGTCTTAAGTTGAGTAAGAGGAATATTTCTTGCTCCTAAAATATGTCCGCCCGAAAATTCATTTGGTTCACGGACATCTATCAATTGAGCTTTGCGATAACCACTCTTAAACTCTTCCTCTGTCAATGTATTCACGATTTTCTTTTGATAAAAATACATGAAAACAGAGTAGATGATTACTGCAACTGTAAGGATGATTAAAAAATAAAGTGTATCCAAAACATATTTCTCCTTTCAAACTTAGCTGAGCCACTTATAATTATATAAGCCATTCGACCTGAGAGCAAAGGAAATTAGTAAATTTCTTTAAATCATGCTGCTTTGCTTTTGAAAATTATTTTGATAGACTTAAAAAATCGAATCGCAGCAAATGTAAATGGGGTAATGGTATGGAAAAAGAAATATGGAGATTTATTGATTCAGGAAGTAATTCACCGTCTTTCAATATGGCACTTGATGAAGCGCTGCTTGACTGGCATGGCGCCGGGAAGATTCCGCCTGTCATTCGCTTTTATGGCTGGAATCCAGCAACACTGTCTGTTGGTTACTTTCAGAACATCGGAAAAGAAATAGATCTGGAAGCCGTAAAGCATCATCAACTTGGATTTGTGCGCAGGCCGACTGGTGGCAGGGGGGTTCTGCATGAGCATGAACTTACATACAGCGTAATTGTTACCGAGGAACATCCAGCAATGCCGAAGACTGTCACAGAAGCTTATCGAGTCATTTCTGAAGGGATTTTACAAGGATTCCAGAAACTCGGGCTTGAAGCTTATTTTGCTGTGCCGAAAACTTCTGCTGAAAAAGATGCCTTGAAAAACCCGCGCTCAGCTGTGTGCTTTGATGCACCAAGCTGGTATGAGCTTGTTGTCGAGGGGAGAAAGGTTGCAGGCAGTGCCCAGACTCGACAAAAAGGAGTCATCCTTCAGCATGGGTCAATCCTGCTGGATCTTGATGAGGACAAATTATTCAGTCTGTTTAAATATCCTAATGACCGGGTTAAAGAACGTATGCAGAAGGCTTTCAAGACAAAAGCTGTGGCAATAAATGAGATCAGCAGCAGAAATATAACGATAGAAGAAGCGAAGGAAGCATTCCGGACAGGGTTTGAGGATGGTCTGGGGATTATTTTGGAGCCGTATACGTTAAGTGATGAAGAATTAAATTATGTAAATACATTGGCAAAAGAGAAATATGAATCTGATGAGTGGAATTATAGAAGATAAAAAAATAAAAAAAGCGGTGCTCCGCTTTTTTTGTTTTTATCCAGTACTTTCTAAGAGGTGCCGGACTTGGAAGAAATGCAACCCTCGAAATTTGTTGTTTTTTATCATTTACTGGAGAAATTCTATCTCTCTCTCTTTTTATCTCGCTTTTTTGATAGATTTCGTTTTTGACAAAATGATATTCATTTGACCTAGACACCATATGTAGTGTTGTCGAAAATTTAAAATACACTATATATTGATTTTTGATGTTTCGATATGATAACGTAAGGGTAATTCAAAAATGCAGCTAGAATTACATACGTCTAGTAAAATACTAAAGATATGAATTAAAACCTTAGAAGGAGTTGTAGAAATGTCTGTTACACTAGGACAAAAAATGAGCCTGAATGTTGAGAGTCTGAACAAGGATATTAATTTATTCCCTCAGGTCCATCCCATCACCCCTGAAATGAAGCTTACCCATAAAGGCGTTTCCCGCCTGGTCATGCTGGACCGCTATACATTTAAAGACACTGAAAAAATCACTCTTTCAAATGGAGATTTCGTCGTTCTCACCATTAAGGAAGATCCTAAGTTCCCTGCACGAGGATTAGGATTCATTATGGAAATTGATTGGGAAAGAAAATATGCAAAAGTGCTTGTTGACGAAGAATTCCGCGGCGTGCTGGACGATCCGGAGGAAGTCTCAACTGGTATAATAAGCCGTCCTCTCGATGTAATCGAAAAGCCGCTTGAGGTTTTCTACGAGCAAATCGCGAAACGTAACGCGGCAGGATTGGCAGCTGTTGAAAAAACAGAAGAGAAACGTCAGGAATGGTTCGAGAAGTTCTACCAGGAGCTAGTATCGATGAACTTTATCCCTGCTGGCCGAGTCCTTTACGG
>DMSR01000259.1 GCA_003457145.1 Bacillus sp. (in: firmicutes) | reverse complement strand
ACGGATGATACATTATGTGAATCAGTCGGCTCAGGGAAATCACCGGCGACTGCAAGAGCGTGGGTACATCACGATACCATTGTCCTGGGGATCCAGGATACAAGGCTGCCTCATTTGCAGGATGGTCTCAAATATCTTGAAGAGCAGGGCTATCAATATATTGTCCGTAACTCTGGCGGGCTTGCCGTCGTGCTTGATGAAGGGGTCCTGAATCTTTCACTTATATTACCGGAAAAGGAAAAGGGAATAGATATTAACCGCGGCTATGATGCCATGTGGATGCTAATAAGAGAAATGTTTGCTGATTTCAATAAAACGATCGAAGCGAAGGAAATTTCAGCCTCGTATTGCCCGGGAAGCTATGATTTAAGCATCGATGGGAAAAAATTCGCTGGGATTTCACAGCGTCGCCTGAAGAAGGGGGTAGCAGTTCAAATCTATCTTTCTGTTACCGGAAGCGGAAGCGAACGGGCGGAAGTGATTCGCGAATTTTACTCGCGTGCCAAAAAGGGAGAAGCTACCAAATTCGGCTACCCGGATATTCAGCCAGAGGTGATGGCCTCACTCTCTGAGCTTTTTGGTGTCGAGCTGTCGATTCAGGATGTGATGCTGCGATTTTTAAAATTCCTGAATGCCAACAGCAGCGAGCTGACTTCGGGTTTTCTTGTTGGTACGGAAATCGAGCTGTTCGACCATTACTACAGCAGGATCATTGATCGTAATGGAAAATTCCTCGAACTTCAAGTTTAAGTACATTGGCCAGCAGGACAACTTTCGATCCCATAAAGAAAAGCCGGTAACCCAAAAGGTTCCGGCTTTTCTTCTAAGAGGGGGTTGCTGCGTCTTCTCTTCTCCATTAAACCATCTATCTATTTAGTAATTAGAAAAACTAGGTTATTCTGCTACTTTTTCTAGATTGCCGTTGCGGTCCATCTTGAACTTTGTTGCCGAACGTTCTTCTTCTTCAAACAAGGCAAGCTTACGGGCACGGTTCATGATTTTCATGAGTGTTTCGTAATCTTCCTGCATCGTATTCGTATTTTTCTCGAGCCTATTAATTTTCCCTTGCAATTCTTCGTTCTGATTCCTTAAACTATTGATTTCCCGCTTTAATCTTTCATTCTCACTCTTATAAATGTCTACTTGCAGAGTGGAACTATTCAGGTTTTGCAGATAAGCAATAACATGGCCCATTGTCATGCCTGAAGCAGGAACGCTATGCCTTACTGGCGCAGCCTGGAATCTTGGCGCCGGCGTTGGCATTTCAGCCATCTCAGCGGCTTCAGTCGAAAAATCCTGAGGCTCCTGTTTACTATTCACTAAATCTTGTACATCAGCCATTAGCGCTGCTTCAATCTGACTGTCATCTTGATCGAGCATGGAAAGGTCAAAGGTAATCTGGCCTTCATTTGAATCTAGTTCGGGCATGGAAGCTGTCAAACTTTCATCAATCACTGGTACAGGCGGTGCATAGAGCAATTTCTTCTTGCCGCCTTGATCTTTCCCTAGGATTCTCTGTCTCTGTTTTCGCTGCTTCTTGGCAAGCTGCAAGGCCTTTTCATAATTATGCCTTACGACTGCATTCCACCTGAAACCACATGCTGCTGAAGTGCGGTCAAGCTTGTCGCCCACCTCTTCGAATGCATTTAACTGTGTACTGCCTTCCCTAACATGGCGCAGTACCGTTTCCGCTAGCAATAAATCATTTTCCTCTGTCCAGGCATCCTGGCGTACTTTCATCTTTCTTCAACTCCCTTTTTCATTCCTTAAATAGTTAAAACGCTATATTTCAATCATGTCCGGAAAATGGAAAACTTATACACCGGGAAATGGAAGGATAGTAGATTTTTGCAAGAATGTACGATAATTAAATAGATAGATAAGTAAAAGGACCTAAAGTAACGGCTTGCAATCAACATAAATAAGAGGTAAAATACGCTTTAGTTTAAACGAAAAGCGGAGGCGCCTTGTAAAGTAGAACGTCGACTTGAAACGCCACGTCCTGTGGCAACGTCGGCGGCGGCCCATCCTGGGCATGTCTGACAGGTACAAGACAGCTCCCGCAGGAAAGAGATTGATATCCTGCAGGGAGACGGCTTAAGACCCGAGGGTCTAGGCGCTGGAGCTTGACAGTACAAGTAGAAAGGGTTGTCCTAAATGGCAAACGAATTTCGTGTTTGCGACGATTGTCAGGCCGTAAACCTTAAAACATTGATTCCGAAGCTTAAGCAGCTGGACCCCGAGGCTAAAGTCGAAGTCGGATGCCAGTCCTATTGCGGGCCAGGCAGGAAGAAAACTTTTGCTTTCGTAAATAACCGGCCAGTCGCAGCTCTATCTGAAGAAGAACTGATGGAAAAAGTCCAGAAAAAACTTAAATAAACAGCCTTATAGATTGTTGTATTGCCTATTGACCGGGAAGAGCTGTTTTTTATGTAGACACCATAATAAAATCACCTTTAAACAAAAGTTTAGGGGTGATTTTTTTTCCCGCTGGAAACTTTTAAACTGCAATTTCTTTCCCTTACCCGCAAGGAACACGGAACGGAATCACTTTAGGAGCCTTCCTGGGATGTAAAGGGCTTTTTTTAAATGCAATATTTGTAAAAAAATGCAGTAAATCGACGTGATTTGACGAATGAAACAGGCTATAATATATACAAGTTGAAACAGGAAGAAGGGGAACGATGGGATATTCGGAAGAAAAGCTATTGGAAGAAAAAGTTTTCAAAGATCCAGTACACCGGTATGTCCATGTCCGTGACCGGGTGATCTGGGATTTGATTGGAACGAAGGAGTTTCAGCGCCTTAGAAGGATCAAGCAGCTCGGCACAACGTACTTAACCTTCCACGGGGCCGAACACAGCAGGTTTAACCATTCCCTCGGAGTATATGAAATCACTCGCCGGATCGTCGACAGTGCGTTTGCTTCCCGTCCTGAATGGGATGAGGGAGAGCGTCTGCTTTCTTTATGTGCAGCACTGCTTCATGATCTTGGCCATGGCCCGTTCTCGCATTCATTTGAAAAGGTATTTGACCTTGATCATGAAGAATTCACGAGAGAGATTATTCTTGGTGGTACAGAAGTGAATGAGGTTCTCCGGAGGGTAGCACCGGAATTCCCAAAAAAGGTCGCAGACGTCATTGAAAAGACGTATGAAAACAAGCTAGTGATCAGCCTGATTTCGAGCCAGATCGACGCTGACCGGATGGATTACCTGCAAAGGGATGCCTATTTTACCGGAGTCAGCTATGGACACTTTGATATGGAACGAATTTTGCGTGTCATGCGCCCAAAAGAGGATCAGGTTGTCATCAAGCATAGCGGGATGCATGCTGTTGAGGACTACATAATGAGCCGCTACCAAATGTACTGGCAGGTTTATTTTCACCCAGTCACACGGAGTGCGGAGGTCATATTGACAAAAATCCTTCATCGTGCCAAGCACCTCCATGAACAAAAGTACACCTTCAAGCATAAACCTCATCATTTTTACTCGATCTTTGAAGATCGCTTGACGATGCAAGACTATTTGAAATTAGATGAAGCTGTGTTCCTCTATTATTTTCAGATTTGGGAAGAGGAAGAGGACAAGATCCTGAGCGATTTGTGCAGACGGTTCAATAATCGTAATTTATTTAAATATGCAGAGTTTGACCCTGCAAAGGAATACAAGAAGCTTGCAAAGCTCTCTGTTTTGTTTGAGCAGGCGGGACTTGACCCGGAATATTACCTGGTCGTCGATTCATCATCTGATCTCCCATACGATTTTTACCGTCCGGGTGAGGAGGAGGAGCGCCTTCCCATTCATTTACTTAAGAAAAATGGAGAAATCCGCGAGCTTTCAAGAGAATCTGAGATTGTTGATGCCATATCAGGCAAAAGGCGGACAGACCATAAACTTTATTATCCAGCCGATTTTTTGGAAAGAGAAAAGGCACGCCCTGAGGTACAGCAGATTGTGCAAATTCTTGAGCTGAACTTAGACAATGGGATCATTTGATACAGGAGTTGACTCGCTTTGTTAAAAGACCACGCTAAACTTATACATGCCATATCAGTTTCTGGAGAGGTAATCGGCAGGAAGAAGCTTCAGAAAATGATTTATATTGCTAAGAAAATGGAGTTTCCCTTTCAGGAA
>DMSR01000047.1 GCA_003457145.1 Bacillus sp. (in: firmicutes) | reverse complement strand
AGGTGCTTACACACTGGTGACAGAGCGACAATCTCCCCTGCTTCATTCTTGTAAACCCACGCTGTACCTGTTTCCTCTGATTCATACCATGCATCTTTTTGTGTAAAACTAAAATCGACACGCTTCGGTTCATTCGTAATATCGGCAACCTTAGTATTGGTTGCGATAAAATCACCCGCTGTATCCCCTTTAAGCACAGGATCAACGGCAAACCGAACCATCGGCATCAGCATCCCTGCAGCCATGAAACCGCCTACACCTGTTAGAGTATAGTTTAAGAATTGACGTCTTGAAACACGATGCTTGCTCACACTATTCCCCCCTCTATTCCCAAGTTAAGTCCATCGGACATAATTTAAACACATTTTATAACTAGGACATAATCATGATATATCAATCTTAAAACAAAATCAATATAATACTATGTTGAAAACATTTTTAGCAATGATAAAAGTAACACTTAATCGTTTACCCGCCACTTCTGGGTAAATAGTGCTAAAAGCTGTTTTACCTGGTCGTCAACAATCGATACTTTCTGAGTTTCCTGCATGTGCTCTATAGGAAGAGAAGGCAGCCATATAAGGTCTCCATCCAGGTCTTGTTCATACTGCTTCCAGCTGCTGTCAGATGTCACATAAAAAATATGTTTGAATTGCCTGTCCAACAAAGAAGTCTCCCAATCCACTAATTTCTCTAGGTTCCCTGTTCTGCTTTTTATGTATGAAAAGCCAGGTAAAAGGAAGATCCGCCCTTTAAACTGTTTTTCCAGCTGTCCTGTAAGAAGCAATACAAACTCGGACATTGATGCATTCTGTTTCATGTCCTCTTCAAAAGATACAGGCAGAAGAGGAATAACAGCTGTATCCACATACTCCGCTGCACTTTTATACATCTCAATATCGGCAGCTACCCATTTCATATTACCAACTCCATCTATACAAATTAATCAATACTGATTTCTAAATTGAATGTTGATTTCTGCTAAAAATATTGTTTCGCATGGATTAATAGTTCGCAGTCTTTCGTAAGGACTAGCACAGGGTCCCAAGAATACAAAATGCAAAACAATATAGTCCTTAAAAAGGGACTTTAGCAATTATCTAATCCTATAATATCATCTTAATAGCCTGTTTTCGAATAGTTTTCAGTGTCCAGCGAATACAAAGGAGCAGTCTGCTTTTGGGACCGGGCTGGATAGGATGCTGAATCCAAAATAAAAAGCCTGCTTATGGAAAGCGAGGCATTATAATTTTACTGCACCTAATTTTTTCAATTGTTCTGTCAGGTGTGTGAAAGCTTCTTGGTCCTGGCTGTCTAATGCCTTATCGATCAAGTTCAGCAGTTTATCTTTTTGGAACTGCTGAATACTCTCCTCTAAAAACCGCTCCGCAACCATTTTATCACTTTCACTTATTTGAATCTGGCCTGGCATATAAGGGTTCTCTTCCTGTACCGCAGCAAACTGGTGTGCTTTGTTTGAAGCATGGAAATTTAATTGGATGTAGATTTCTTCCTCCCTGTTTAAACGAATATCATGAAAAGATTTCTCTGCGTCTGTTGTCATCACATTCTCCTTAAAAAACCGGAATGGGACTTCATCCACGCAATGGGTCGACATGACCAATCCCCGAGGGCAGTACTGCGCGTTTTCCACAAAGTGGACTTTTTCCATCAGCTGGTCATGGCTCATTAAATAATTTAGGATCCAAACACATTCCCGCCTTTTCAGCTGGTAATGGTTTAAAAACCAGCGGACAAAATCCTTCTTCTCGTTGACAGATACAGGGGTTGTCATTTTTGAATCCCTCCTCTGCATAACTTAATAATTTTACAGCTTAATGATTTTCCGTTAATCGGTCTAACTGTTCCCTGAATTCTTCATTGCCTGGTTCTTTTTCAACTAACTTACTAAAAATTTCGGCAGCCACATCCATTTTTCCTTCTTCAATTAAAAAATAACCGTAATCTGTTAAAAATTCTTTGTTGTCTTTGAAGAAAGTATATGCAAGATGGTACTTGTTTAATGCCTGTGAAAATTCTTCAACATTCTGAAATGCCACTGCCTCATCCCAAAGAAGCTGAGGTTCCTCCTCTTCATTCAGTTCCGCAGCCTGAATCAACTCGAGGATATCTTCATGGCGGCCTTGCTTCAAGAACAGCTTATTCAGTACAAGCACACCTTCCATAAAGCCAGGATCCAGTGCAATTGCTTCACGAAGTAATTTCTCAGCAGCTTCTTCATCAGGAAGCTTTAACGCCAGCTTTCCGCCATAAAAATATAAATCTTTATTAAACTCATCCTGTTCGATGCCCAATTTAACCGTTTCAAAGCTTTCATGAACCATCTCTTCTCTTTCATATGCTTTTGCCAGATAGAGGTATAGTGAATGGTATTCTTGATCTAATCCTCTTAGTTCTTCAAATTTCTCAATTGCCGTCTTATTGTGTCCTGCCTGAAATGCCGTAAAAGCATAACCAAAGAGAGTATTGATTTCTAGTTTTTGATCCAATGCTTTTTGATAGTATTCAAGCGCCTCTTCAAAAGAACCTCCTGCACTTAAAGTTTCAGCCATCCTCTGATTGAGGTTTACTCCGCCAATCTCTTCATGGGACTTTAGCACTGTTTCATAGAATTGTAAGGCTTCAGCAAGCTTTCCTTGATGTGCGTAAAGCTCTGCCAATGCAAAGTCAATTACCGGCTCTTCGGGAAGCAAGTTTTTAGCATCCTGAAGCTTCTTCTCGCTTACTTCATACAAACCTTCCATTTGATATAAGTCAGCCAGCAGCAGGAGTGCCTGTGGAAACACAGGATTTTCTTCGCTTACCTTCTCAAGTGCAAGAATCGCTTCCTCTTCATTACCTAATTCCATTCTTGTTTCGGCAAGCAAAACGAGTAATTCGCCTTCATCGGGATAACTTTTCAATAGGCTTGTCACAAGGGCCTCTGTCTCTTCAAGGAAACCAAATCGGAACATTTCTTCACAAAGCAGAAATTTTTCTTCATCACTGCCCTTTTCCAGAATATTTCGATAAGCAGCCATGGCTCTTTCGAGTTCTCCATTTTCAATAAAGCCTGTTATCTCATTTACTCCAATCATCTATAACCATCCTATCTTTTGAATCAGGCCTTTTTCGTAATTTCTGTTGTTTAACGGCTTAGTATAAAATACATTCCAAGCGGGACCTTTCATTTCTCCGTTCGAAAAGCAGGTTTTTAGCCCAACGTTTACGAAAAATGCCTGATTCAGTAATTATCTGTAAAATATCCAGGTGTTTTAATTATAACATTCTCTCCCTTTCCTGGCCGATAATAAACCTCGTTTCCAGCACGTAAGACCCTTCCCTTATCGACCGTGACAACGAGGTTTTCATATTGGGTAGAGAATAGTCCATATTCATCAAGCTCGTTTGTTTCGGCAGACTTCCGATACAAATTGTAGCTGAGCTCTCCGCGACTATGCAAATTAGCTTTCTGAGGGAATATTCCTGTCTTGTTTAATATTTTTCTCGGAAGGGGTCTCGATTCTTCTATTTCACCGTAGACAGCTGGAATCTTTTCTTGTTTCATGAGCTCATTCCAGCTACTAGTCATAGCAGCCTTTTCTTTTTTTGTCAGATTCCCCTTAAAAACTGGAATTAATGGGCTGTTGAATGGAAACAGCGCCTCTCTCACCCAGCCCCATGGTATTCCATTCAATTCCTTCATATTCTTTATCTCCACAAAAACCGCTGGAACCTTAACCCGTTTACACTGTCTGATAAAAGCAGGTGTCAACAAAGCAGGTAGAATACTTACACCGATTACATAATCGATCGGACTATCCATAAGGTTGCTTTTAGCCTGTTTCAACGATGCCTCAAGATCTTTCTCAAAGTTTATTTTAATAGTTGTTAACACGCATGTACATCCACGGAGAATGAAGTTTTTCACATAGTGATCTTTTCTTTCTAGAAAAGATCGGGTTAATGGAAGATTTGAATCAAAGAGGACATGGGTAGGTGTCATAATAAACGAATCGACATTCATGCGAATATGCTTATACATATTAAATGATGGTTTTGAAGCTATGATTTGGTTTCCCTCAACTAACATACTGGTTTGTGACAAGACTTGTCCCTTTAAAACATGAGCATTCTCAATAATATATGTCATAACAACCGCCCCTTAATTGGTCTTATGACAAGCTATGCTGAAATCTGCAGATTATAACGATTAAAATTGATTTCCTAATAAAACGAAGGCCTCCCACATGTCTGGTAAGGCCTTCGTTCATTTGATTACTCTAATATTAAGGGATTTTCCCTAAACTTTGTTGCTTCCTCAGCCAAATCGGCACCTGGATTTTCACGAGTTTTGTTTCACTCACAGTTCAGAAGGCTCCTCGAAAAGAGCCCCGATGCCTATATAAATGCGGACGCAAAGAAGATATGAAAAACGAACAATCCATCCGAAACAGCTTATGTTAAAGAGTATAAGTCGTGAAAAAAGTCAGGATAAGAGACAGCGACTGAATCACTCTCTTCTAAGTATACCTTTCCATTGGACATCAATGCCGCAATGGAGAGCATCATCCCAATCCGGTGATCTCCATGTGCTGAAACTGTTCCCTCTTTAAGAGGGGTCTTTCCATGAATCACCATGCCATCCTCAGTTGCATCGATACTTGCTCCTAGTTTCTTCAACTCATTTACAACAGTATCAATCCTGTTAGTTTCCTTCACTTTTAATTCAGCAGCATCTTTGATGATCGTCGTACCATCAGCCTGTGTTGCCAGCAGAGCAATTACAGGTATTTCATCAATCAGTCTTGGAATCAGTGAACCTTCTACAGTTGTTCCTTTTAATTGAGAATATTTTATTCTAATATCTCCAGCCGGCTCAGCTGACATTGTTTCGAATTGCTTTATGGATATATCTGCGCCCATTGAACGCAGGACATCAATTATCCCTGTTCTGGTTGGATTTAATCCAACATTTCTTAACAACAATTCACTTCCGGGTATGATTGCCCCAGCTGCCAGGAAGAAGGCGGCTGATGAAATATCTCCAGGAACTCTCACATTAGTCCCTTTAAGTTCCTGTCCGCCATTAACAGTTATTGTATTAGCTGCCTGATCAACCTTCCCTCCAAACTGTTTAATCATCCGCTCAGTATGATCTCTAGTTGGAACAGGCTCGATTATTGTTGTCGTTCCCTCCGCTTGCAATCCTGCAAGCAGGATTGCAGATTTAACCTGTGCACTTGCTACTGGAAGTTCGTATGTAATGCCCTTCATGTTTCTCCCTTTAACGGTGAGAGGGGTAAACTCGGCGTTATTCCTTCCTGAAATATGTGCGCCCATCATCGCAAGTGGAATAGTTACCCGCGTCATTGGCCTTCTTGCAATTGATTCATCGCCTTCAAGTACTGTTTCAAATGGGAGTCCCGAGAGGATTCCCATCATGAGCCGAATGGTTGTCCCAGAATTCCCTACATAGAGTAAATCATCTGGTTTTTTCAAACCGCTGATTCCTTGTCCGGCAATCATCACCTCGCTGCCGTTCTGAGTTATTTCAACTCCAAGACGGCGAAAACAAGAAATAGTGGACAAGCAATCCTCGCCTGGCAGGAAGTTCTCCACTTTTGTCACACCGTTTGATATAGACCCAAACATGACAGCCCGATGGGATATGGACTTGTCTCCAGGGACAGTGATCTCGCCAGTTAATGCAGTTGTGTTTGTGATTAGCTCTTTTACTGACATGCTATTAGCTCCTTACCCTTCAATGAAAGTACCATAGTTAGTCTGTTTTTCGATGCAGTTTTTTGCCCTCGTTCGATCCTCTGGTGTCTGAAAGCTAATGACCAGCACTCCGTAAATTTCTTCGCGAGTTTCAAGTATACGGATATTTGTAATGCTGATCCTTTCCTCCGCGAGATAACCCGTAATCTCAGATATAACACCCGGATAGTCAGGAACATCGACAAATAAATCATAAAAACTTGGAATCGCTCCCTTATCGCTAACAGGAAGTCCATCTCGAAATTTCTTGGCTGTACTAAAGTAATCAAATATAAGTCCTTCATCAGCAGTTTCTAAAAGATGGGTAACCCGGTTCATCTCCAATTGCCATTCGGCCAGCAGAGAAATCAGGACGGTACGGTTATGAAGTAATATATCCCTCCACATTTTAGGGTTGCTTGATGCTANNGGTAATATCCCTAAACCCTCCTGCAGCAAGCCTGGTGACAAGTTCATTGCCTCGCTCTGCCCTTGCTGCCTGATGAACGAGAGAAGCAGCAATAATATGCGGGAAGTGGCTTATTACGCCTGTAAGGTAATCATGTTCCACATCGGAAACATTCAGGAATTTGGCGTTTGTTCCTGACAGCCATTCTTTCAATTCGGCAATAGCACTGGGTCGTATCTCTTCTCCGGGAGTCAGCAGATAAAAAGCATTTTCAAAAAGAATTTTTTTAGCTGCAGCAACTCCGCTTTTATGCGAACCTGCCATTGGATGTCCACCAATGAAGGTTATGCCCTTTTCAATTAAACAAGAAGCTTTCCTGGTAATATATCCTTTCGTGCTTCCCGTATCAGTGACGATTACACCGTTTTTCAGTTCAACTCTCGCCAATTGCTCTAGAATTCTCTCAGCATTCGTAACGGGGGTAGCAATAATGATCAGATCAGCATTTCTTGCTCCATCAGCTACACTTGCAGCCCGGTTATCGATCACACCAAGCACCTTTGCCAAACCTGCCTGATGTTCATCGACATCAAAACCAATAATATCAGCTTCAGGATGTTTTTCTTTGATACAAAGTGCCAGAGAACCGCCAATTAACCCGAGCCCAATTATAAATACCCGTCCTT
>DMSR01000427.1 GCA_003457145.1 Bacillus sp. (in: firmicutes) | reverse complement strand
GTTGCCGCATCTTCCATTAAGTTATGGATTGGCGCTGCACCTCGGCCATTCAGCCAGGAAGCAATATATTGAATGCCGACATTGATATTCATCCGCACGCCGTCTTCGGTGATCGAGCCTTCAGGAACTGCCAGCAAGTCCTCGGCTTCTATCTGGATATCCTTCTGCTTGTCTGAATTNNATCTGGTTCGGTTCCGGCATGGCCCTGTTAAATGCCTCAAGTGCTACAGGCACCAGTCCCGGGTGAGCTACCCATGTGCCATCATGCCCGTCGTTTGCTTCCCGTTCTTTATCGGCACGCACCTTGGCGAAAGCTTCTTCATTGGCCTGTGTATCATTTTTGATTGGAATCTGTGCCGCCATTCCTCCCATTGCCGGTGCCTTCCGACGGTGGCATGTCTGGATTGTCAGCAGCGAGTACGATNNTCTCATGAACGGAACTGTCATCGTTACCTGCGAACGATCAGGCAAAATCACATTTTCCTGTGAACGCAGTTTTTTTAAATAGCTGAAGATATAATCCCATCTTCCGCAGTTCAATCCGGCAGAGTGCTCTCTCAGCTCATACAAAATTTCATTCATTTCGAATGAAGCGAGAATCGTTTCGATCAGAACAGTTGCTTTAATCATTCCAAGTGGGATGCCGAGTTCATTCTGTGCAAAGACGAACACATCGTTCCAAAGGCGCGCTTCGAGGTGACTTTCCATCTTTGGAAGGTACAAATATGGACCTGAACCCCGCTCAACTAGATTTTTCGCATTATGGAAGAAGTACATCGCGAAATCGAATAAGCTTCCCGAGATTGGTTTACCATCGAGCAATACATGCTTTTCTTCAAGATGCCAGCCTCTTGGGCGAACCATTAAAACAGCTGTTTCTTCGTTTAATTGATACATTTTTCCGTTTTGATTTTTAAAAGAGATCGTTCGGTTAACGGCATCCCTTAGATTGATCTGCCCTTCGACGATGCTTTCCCATGTTGGCGATGTAGAATCTTCACAGTCAGCCATGAACACCTTCGCACCGGCATTGAGGGCGTTGATGATCATCTTCCTGTCCGTCGGCCCGGTAATTTCGACTCTGCGGTCCTTGAGATCTTCAGGCAGAGGCGCGATTGTCCAGTCACCATCACGGATGTGTTTTGTTTCCGGCAAGAAACCCGGCAATTTGCCCTTATTGATTTCCTCCTGGCGCTCATCCCTTGCTGCCAGCAATTCCAGCCTCCTCGGTCCGAATCGCTTTTCGAGTGCCTCTACAAAGCTCAATGCCTCAGCTGTCAAAACCACTTCATACTCTTTTTTCATGTTCCCCACTATTTCAATTCCTGTAGTTTGTGCCAACATCTGCTGCCCTCACTCCTTTGTTATAGTACAGTTTCAATAACTATAATACGTATTATATAACAGTGTTTTTAAATTGCAACAAATTTGCTAAATTTTTCTGAAAAATTATTTAAATTAAGAAAAACGTCCTATTTTGAGACAAATCAAATGAGCAGACCATGGAAGCACGGACCGCTGACCCTATAAAAGTAAAAGCGAGTGAATTCGATAAACCTTCGAATGAATATTAGGGTGTGGGGGAGAATAATTGCCTTCTTCATGAAAAATCGATCGCCCAAAATGATAAGGGATGTACCTAAACAATTCTAGCGGGGCTTTCCTCTTAAGGGGAGTTTTCTTGGAGGTGAAGGGCTGGTTTGACAATCCAGTTAACTTGCTATCTTAATAAAATAAATTTCAGCAGAAAAAATATCCACCTATAAGAAAAGTGCAAGCCCCTTGGTCAGCATGACACTCAAAGTATAAAAAGTTATACTTTCTTATCTTTTAAAAAATCCCCTTCTCGAAAGAGAAGGGGATTCTGGTTTCTGTATTAGTACATTTCTGAAGTCGTCTTTGCTTGCATGTGAAGAAGCAGATAGTCTGGTCCGCCAGCTTTTGAATCTGTTCCTGACATATTGAAGCCGCCAAATGGCTGATACCCAACGATTGCGCCTGTGCAGCCGCGATTGAAGTAAAGGTTTCCGACATGGAAATCCTCGCGTGCCTTTTGGATGTTCTCACGATTTCTGGTGATAACCGCTCCAGTCAGGCCGTACTCAGTGTTATTGGCAATTTCAAGTGCGTGATCAAAATCCTTCGCTTTCGTGAAACCAACAACAGGTCCGAAGATTTCTTCCTGCATGATCACTGCTTTAGGATCAAGGTCAGCGATAACAGTTGGCTTGATGAAGTAGCCCTTAGAGCTGTCTCCTTCGCCTCCAGTCATCAAACGACCTTCCTTCTTGCCGATTTCGATGTAGCTCATGATTTTATCGAATGCACCCTGGTCATTTACAGGACCCATGAATGTGCTTTGATCTGTCGGATCTTCAAGTGTAAGCTCGTTTGTAAGCTCAACAACGCGGTTAAGAACCTGGTCGTATACGTCTTCAACGATAACAGCACGTGAACATGCAGAACACTTCTGTCCGGAGAAGCCGAATGCTGATGCAGTGATGGCTTGTGCAGCCAATTCAAGATCAGCGTCCTTGTCGACAACCATTGTATCTTTGCCGCCCATCTCAGCAACAACACGTTTAAGCCAGATTTGGCCTTCGTTCAATTTTGAAGCGCGCTCGTAAATGCGCAATCCAACATCACGAGAACCCGTGAAGCTAATGAAACGCGTATCCTTGTGATCTACCAGGTAGTCGCCCACTTCTGCGCCGCTTCCTGGAACGAAGTTAAGGACGCCTGCAGGAAGACCTGCCTCTTCCATAACCTCTACGAATTTAGCAGCAACAACAGGTGTAGTTGAAGCTGGCTTTAACAGAACTGTATTACCTGTAACGATCGCTGCTACAGTTGTACCAGCCATGATCGCTAATGGGAAGTTCCAAGGAGAGATGATGACACCCACTCCAAGAGGAATGTAATCATAACGGTTATATTCATTTGGACGGCTTTCTACTGGTACACCGTCTTTGATTAATAGCATTTGACGAGCATAAAACTCAAGGAAATCGATTGCTTCTGCTGTGTCAGCATCTGCTTCATTCCATGGCTTTCCTGCTTCTTTTGTTAAAAGTGCCGAGAACTCATGCTTACGGCGGCGAATGATCGCAGCGGCCTTGAATAATACATCCGCACGTGTTTCAGGCTTCACTTTCTTCCAAGTCTTGAACGCTTCAACAGCAGCTTGCATAGCCTTTTCAGCTAAGTCGCGGTTTGCCTTTGATACTCGTCCAATCACTTCTACTTTGTTGGATGGGTTGTAAGATACAATCTTATCTTCAGTCGAGATGCGTTCCCCGCCAATCACCAAATCATAATCCTGGCCAAGGTAGCCTTCTACTGTCTTTAACCCCGTTAAGTATGCCTGACGGTTGTCCTCAACTTTAAAATCCGTGAAAGGCTCGTGTTTGTATGGCTGAACCATTCCTATCCCCTCCTATGTATTAAAACGTTTACATCCCTACCTATTCTATCATGAGAGACTTATAGTGTTCAATGCCAACGTACTAGCAAGTACTGGATTGAGAATTTTCTTAATTTTCATTATGGTAAAATTGAAAAATTGATATTTCTCCTGATTCTTCCTTCCCTCGAGCAAAAGTTTCCGCTCAGTGAGAAAAGTCATTCGAGACTCTTTAGATCCTTCTTCATCAAAATAAAAGTTACTGGATGCCCTTTAAAATCTCCCTTAGTTTCCTTCGATTCCTTGAAACCCAGACTTTCATAAAATAAAAGATTCGGATTCCCTTTGTAGACGGTTAACGAAACTGTAATCGGCTCACTAAACATTGAAAGGCCTGCCAGTAAGAGTTTTTTTCCAGCGCCTTTTCCCTGGTGATTAGGATGTACATATAAAGATTCAAGGTACACGTCCTTACCCAATTTATCACAAGATAAAAAAGCATAACCGACTATTTTCTCATCAAATACGGCTACCAATGTGATCGAGGACTTAAATCTATGTTCCATTAATTCCTCAGAATAAGCCTCTGCTAGAATCTTCTCTTGTATATCTGCTGGAATAACTGAAGAATACGTATCCCTCCAAGTATCCGCGGCGATCAATCTGACAGTTTCAATGTCTGAAGTATCCATCTCTCTGATTAACATACCTGCTTACTATCCCCCATATTTGCGTACTTAATTATATTTTATCCCCCTCAGTTCGGCCCTGAAGATCCCTTCCGATTCATCCCTGGCACCAAGAAAAATATACCTCTCTATTCCCGGATTCACCAACAGTCCTGTCAAAGCTAATAGCTCTGTCTATCCAGCATTCAATTGGTAATTAATCCCTTATCCCATAGATTTTAAATTTACGTTTTAACTAAAACCACAACGGGAATGACTACAAATAGTTACACATACTTAAATAAGGAGGTGAAGACAATGAGCTTGCTATACAGCAAGGCAATGGAAGCTTTTAAACGGGATGCAGAGCTACAGAAACAAGGGAAACTTCAAGCGGTAAAATCGAATGATAAAAAATCTCGATAGTTTTTTACCACTGTTAATCAATTCAACTTTAAAGTTTAATAATTTTTCCTTGTCATCCCCTTGAGGATGATTTTTTTTGGCTTTTTTCTAATATATTTATTTAAAATATTCACCATACAAATGCAGGAAAATCTTTTTAAAAAAAGCAAAGGACACATCGGTCCTTTGCTTAGTTGTTGTATAACTATTGATTGTTGCTTTTCTGGTCCAATATCTTCAAAGAAGCTTGGCAAGCCCTAAAGACATCGATGTTGTCATGGTGTCAGCAAAAGGTTTACTACTGATATATATGGACGAACGGTTCATCCTGGTCTGGTTTCCGTACGATCAGCGCTTCCGGTCCCATAACAGAAGATACGTTAATTTGGACGGAAACGTAGTTGGGGAAATGCTCCATGACTAGGCCCGTTACATACTGTGTAAATCCAATGCCTTCGGCTTTTCCGTAAAATTGGATAGGGATGTCAATCTTTAGCTCCTGCAGCTGACCATCCAGATAAAAGCCCTTTCCAATTACTCCGTTAAAGTTAGGAAAATACTCTTCTACATCCTGTTTGAAGTTCTGGAAGAAGGTTAAATCATCTCGATGGTCCTTTTGTGCTTCATCAGAAGGGAACAAGACGTATTTTTCCTTCATATCCTTCCAGCTTCCAATATTGCTGCTATTCTGAGAGACCTCTGCATAGGCAAAGAAATTCCCAGGGACAACGGATGCCCTGCTCTCCTGTTCAAACAACCCGATGGTGATGGGAACGTCTTTCAACTCATCGATGCCTCTGAGCCTGCTGACGACTTCCTGGGCTATTTTTTTCCCTTCTCGTTCAAGGACGGAATGAGGGATGTTCTTTTCATAAACCGCTCCATATGCTTCTTTAACGTAATAATGGACTGAGTTCAATGCAATTCCGATTGCTACGCCGCCAAGCTGGTATGTCCCTTTTTCTCCATCCACTTTGACAAGGTAGTTGTGCTCAAGAATATGCGCCAGGTAAATTGGGTTCTCCTCATTCAGTTCCTTAACATCGCCTTTATCAGGGAGAACAGGGTTCAATCCAATGTTATCCTCTTTTTTCATCTTCTGTTCTTTTAACTGGCCCTCGGTGAATTGACGATTCAACCATAATCCCACTGTCCTGCTGTCAAGATATTGTCCTTCCTTGAACACATACTGATCAGTGGAAAAAGAATTTTGCGCCACCCGCATCAGGCCGGTTTCAAACTCGGTAATGTCATAACGGGTATTTAAATTATTGACGACCATGCCACGGGCTTCCCCAGGCTCAAATGGCATGATGGACCGGTAATATTTGTCCGAAATCTTATATTTCGGGATAATCGCCTTTTCTTTTGTTTCATCATCCTTCTTCTGGACGACCTCTTCCTGCTTTTGAAAATTAGGCGCGCAGGCCGTCAGCAGAAGGACAAGCGATAGAGCGACCACTGAGAGCTTCCTCATGGCGTTTACACCTCTTACTTATTTAATTCTTCAAGCATTCTCTCCTCATTCCACACTTCAATCCCAAGGCTCTCTGCTTTTGTCAATTTTGAACCGGCATCTTCTCCGGCAATCACTAAATCTGTTTTCTTGCTGACGCTTCCGGCTACGTTCCCGCCTAATGCTTCAATTTTTTCCTTTGCTTCATTTCGCGAAAGCTGTTCAAGCTTGCCTGTCAGGACGACCGTTTTACCTGCGAAAAACGAATCTGATTCTTCAGCAGAAACCGGCCTTGGACCTTTGTATTCCATATTAACTCCAACAGCTCTAAGCTCAGACACCAATTCCTTCACTTCATCGCTTTCAAAATACATGACGATTGACTCGGCC
>DMSR01000104.1:7967-8955 GCA_003457145.1 Bacillus sp. (in: firmicutes) | reverse complement strand
TTTATAGCCGATGTTTCCTGCTTCCAGGCTAGGAAATACGAATACATTGGCATCACCTTGTATAGGGGAATCAGGTGCTTTCTTTTCCGCAACGGAAGGTACGAACGCTGCGTCAAATTGGAATTCGCCGTCAAGGATCAACAATGGATCACGAAGCTTTGCTTCTTCAACCGCCTTAGAGACTTTTTCTGTTTCTGGGGATACAGCAGAACCTTTTGTCGAGAAGCTGAGCATGGCAACGCGCGGCTCAACATCAAACATTCTTGCCGTCTTTGCGCTTTCGATCGCAATTTCTGCAAGGTCCTGGCTGTCCGGAGCAATGTTGATCGCACAGTCAGCAAAAACATACTTCTCATCTTCACGAACCATGATGAACACACCCGATGTCTTACGGACCCCTTCTTTTGTTTTGATAATCTGCAATGCCGGCCTTACAGTATCTGCTGTAGAGTGGGCCGCACCGCTCACAAGGCCATCTGCTTTGTTTGAGTAAACGAGCATTGTCCCAAAGTAGTTTTCATCTAATAAAATCTGGCGTGCTTGTTCTTCGGTTGATTTGCCTTTGCGCCTTTCTACAAAAGCGGCAACAAGTTCGTCCATCATCGCAAAATTAGCTGGATCATAAATTTCAATTGCATCAAGTGACACATCCAGATCATTTGCTTTCGCCTGGATTTGTTCAATATTCCCTACTAAAATCGGTGTTAACACGCCGTCTGCAGCCAATCTCCCAGCTGCCGCCAGAATCCGCTCATCAAGTCCTTCAGGAAAAACAATCCTTAAATTCTGTCCGCTTAACTTGTCTTTTAAGCCTTCAAATAAATCGCTCATGCAGAACTCCTCCTTTTATCTATACTACTAGCATACTTTACCAACCTCAGAATTCAAGATTGTTATCGTTTACATACGGAAGTCTTTTTATTACAAATTTTTTCACATCTTTAAAAAAGTCTTTATTAAAGAGGAAGTCCAGTTTCCAGGCTTCTGG
>DMSR01000104.1:0-7952 GCA_003457145.1 Bacillus sp. (in: firmicutes) | reverse complement strand
CAGTCGGCTACACTTTTCTTACTGTCCAGTTTCGCCTCCTAGAAGCCGGGAAACTTCAGCTCCGCCTTCAGAAGCAAAGTGCGCTTCTTTGTTGGAGCCTCCAGTTTCCAGGCTTCTGGACAGTCGGCTACACTTTTCTTACTATCTGCAATCTTTAACAAATTATCCTTTTTATACAGAGTATAAACAATTGGAGTTTTATTAACATGACGGATGGAGAAACTATGATATAGTAATGGTATATTTACGATATTTAGGAGTGATATAAATGAGTGAAGCAGCACAGACTCTTGATGGCTGGTATTGTTTGCATGATTTCCGCACAGTGGACTGGACAACGTGGAAGATGCTTTCAAGTGATGAACGCCAAGCGGCAATTCATGAATTTCTTGGCCTTGTTGAGAAATGGAACGGTACTCAGAGCGAGGAAAAAGGAAGCCACGCTCTTTATACAGTTGTTGGCCAAAAAGCAGATTTCATGATGATGATCTTAAGGCCTACGATGGAAGAATTAAATGAAATTGAAACAGAGTTCAACAAAACGAAGCTGGCAGAATTCACTGTTCCTGCACACTCTTATGTTTCTGTTGTTGAGTTGAGCAACTATCTTCCGGCAGGTGAGGATCCCTACCAGAATCCGCAAATCCTTGCTCGCCTGTATCCAACTCTTCCGAAAGCGAAGCATGTTTGCTTCTATCCAATGGACAAGCGCCGCCAGGGGAATGATAACTGGTATATGCTTCCGATGGAGGATCGCCGTAACATGATGCGCAGCCACGGTATGATTGGGCGCCAGTATGCCGGTAAAGTTAAACAGATCATCACTGGTTCTGTCGGTTTTGATGATTATGAGTGGGGAGTTACATTGTTTGCGGATGATGTTCTTCAATTCAAGAAGCTTGTTTACGAAATGCGTTTTGACGAGGTAAGCGCACGCTATGGCGAATTTGGCGCTTTCTTCGTAGGAAATCTGCTTGAAGAGGATCGGATCAGTGCGTTCCTTCATGTAAATTAATCAATTTTGAGTCCTGGGCATTTGCCCAGGGCTTTTTAATTGCCTTTTTTCACTGCCAATCCCGTAATCATCCCCTCCTATCTCCCTTTTTAAATATTTTTTCAATCTATATTTCTGTCATAAAATCAAGCTTTCTTCATATGAATGAAATAGTGAGGATTCAATTTACTTGTACACCTTTCATGTAAAATCACTAGTTTACATAAAGAGAGGTGAAAGCAGGCAATCTCCCAATGTTCCCTATGTTTTAATACATTTTATAAGGAGGCTACACACAATGACTGAGTCTTATCCGTATTACAATTACAGAACCTACCCGCAAACCTACCAGCCATATGCGGGGAATGGCGGCCAAGCAAACGGAGGATTCCAGCAAGCCCAGATGGGCCAAATGGGACAGATGGGCTACCCTTATACACAACAGCCTACAGCACCAGTTCCTACAGTCAGCCCTTCTGGAGCAGGTCCGCAGGTTCCCGGAATGCTTCCAGCAGAACAATCTTATATCGAAAATATTCTCCGGCTGAATAAAGGAAAGCTGGCAACAGTTTATATGACCTTTGAGAACAATCGCGAATGGAACGCTAAAATTTTCAAAGGCATCATTGAGGCCGCTGGCAGAGACCATATCATCATCAGCGATCCGCAAACGCAAATGAGGTTCTTGCTGCCAATGATTTATCTTGATTATATTACCTTCGATGAAGAAATCGAGTATGACTACCCATTTGGCGCAGGAGCAGGTATTGCGGCATATCCTCCAAGGTAAAATAATGTGAAAGAGCACACCGATACAATCGGGGTGCTCTTTATTCGCTATGGCNNTGTGCAAGGGAAAAATTATAAGTATTTAACAGCAGCAATAATCATTAGCACCCAAGCTACGAGGAAGGCCATTCCGCCAAATGGAGTCACTGCTCCAAGAATACTTATTTTTGTGACGCTCAGGACATACAGGCTTCCGGAAAATAAAACGATTCCGATCAGCATCAGCCAGCCTGACCAGGAAATAAGTGCACTTGCAGGCAGCTTGCCTGCAAGGATGCCGATAATAAAAATTCCTGTTGCATGGAACATTTGGTATGTAACAGCTGTTTTCCATGTTTCTAGATATTTCGGCTCTACCTTCCCTTCGAGCCCGTGGGCTCCAAACGCACCAAGCGCGACGGCGAGAAAGGCGTTAATTGCCCCAATTAAGATAAATACCTTCATTTCTACCACCTCATTTGTAATATTAAAAATCAAATAGTGAATCTCCATTTGCCTGATCATCCGTCTCAAGCTTCTTTGGCTGCGGCATCAACGGTGATGTCTGCTGCAAAGGGATTTGCGGCTGTTGATAGGGTGGCTGAACCGGAAAATATTGCGGGCCACCTTGCTGGAGCCTACGTGACTCTTCACTTCTGTATTCTTGCTTTCCGCCGACTTGTGTGACTGGTTCATCCAGTACAAGCTCACATAAGGTTTTGATTGAATGAATTCTCTCTCGCTGCGCGGAGACATTATCCGCCTGTTTTGCCAGACTTAACTCCTCTTCCATCTTAAACAACAGTTTTTGCATTGATATATTCATCTGCTCACCTCCGGATCAAGCTTCGATTTTTTATATAATCTCCTGAATTTTTTTAGTCGTTTGTACCGTTCCATTTTACATTACTTCCGATTTTTTTTCGACTTTGGCTATTGGATTGTCAGTTTCACGTGAAACATGTCGATTTTACTGAAAAGTGCCTTACTTTGAACGTTCGTTTTGAATTTAGACAACATACGAGAAAAACCCTGTTATCCCAGGGTTTTAGTCTCCAACAATTAATTATTAATCTGCCAATCAATCCTCTGTTCATCAAGCTCTGCTAAAATCTCATTAACTTTTGAGAATGGCTTGCTGCCAAAGAAGCCTCTTCTTGCTGACAACGGACTTGGGTGGGGGGACTTGATGATTTTATGCAGGCTCTCATCTATTAATTTAAGTTTGCTTTGTGCAGGTTTACCCCAAAGGATGAAAATAACGGGCTTTTCACGTTCATTCAGCAAAGTGATGACTTTGTCAGTGAAGGTCTCCCACCCCTTACCTCTGTGTGAATGGGCTTCACCCTTTCGAACAGTCAGTACGGTATTTAAAAGGAGGACACCTTGGTCCGTCCACTTTTTTAAGTAACCGTTTTTCGGAATCAGGCAGCCGAGATCAGCATTTAATTCTTTAAAAATGTTTCTCAGTGAAGGAGGAAGCGGTACGCCTGGCTGGACAGAAAAGCTCAAACCATGTGCCTGGCCCGGTCCATGATAGGGATCTTGTCCTAGGATAACAACTTTAACATCATCATAATCGGTATACCGAAGTGCATTAAAAACATCCTCCTTATCAGGGTAGATAGTTTCTGTGTCATACTCTCGATTCAGGAATTCCCTCAGCTTCTGATAATATGGTTTCTCGAACTCCCCGCCTAATAGCGTGGCCCAGTCATTATTAAGATTTTCCATAATCAAACAGACTCCTTTCTTTCTCTATTAAACTACCCATATTTTCAAGGTCACTATCATACGAATGGAAACATCGTCCTCAGTACACTATGTTTAATCTGAGTGAGAGCGGATATATATATAGTATAGGACGAGGGAGCGTAACGGGTTCCCTGACTTGTATATGGAAAGAATTTTAAAGGAGGAAGATACCATGAAAAAAGTAGAAATAGTAGAAAACGGCGTACAGGCTACGGAAATAATCAACTCATTGGAAGCAGCAGGTTTCGCAAAAGAAAACATTTATATTTTTGCACATGATGAAGACCGCAGCAAGCATTTAAAAGATGCAACTGATACTGGGAGCATGGGCTTCAAGGAGCAAGGATTCTTTGATTCCATCGGCAATATGTTCAAATCACGCGGCGATGAGCTCCGCAACAAGTTTGAAGCGATTGGCCTTTCAAAGCAAGAGGCTGACCAGTATGAGAAGGAATTGGACAAAGGCCGTCTAGTTCTTGTTGCAACTGATGAAGTGAAGTAAGTAAGTTTTGCTTTACCGCATTATGATAATCGATCCGATGTGATCGTTTAGATAGAACCCCCCTGCCGATTTGGCAGGGGGGTTGTGCGTTGTATACGTATAATAGAATACTAATTGATGCTTTCCATAAGAATGAAAAGATTGATATCAGTCTACCCGAAAAACCTTTGGTAGATGCTCCTTGCATGAGCCAGGTCCTTCGTGCCGTGGATGAGTGCCCGTCCATCCTGGAAGATCACCATTCGATTATCATCCATTTCCACGGACACCAAATAAGGATTCCCTTTTACCTGATATCCCAGTGCCTGCATCTTTTCTGCTGTTTCTTGCAAATTAAGCTGATGCTGATGCGGCGGCCTGATTTGGACCGTATCCCGTCCGCAAAGGACAGTCGTTTTTGTCATGTTCTCTGCATCCAGATACGGATATTCTGGATTCTCGCCACATGAAAGGCAGCCGGGGTCTTTGGCTTTTGACATCTTCATGCTTGTATACTGATTGCGCCATAAATCGAAGCTTACGAAAGAGGTCCTGACCGCATCCCAATCCTCTACAAGGATTTTGAGTGCTTCTGCTCCCTGGTGAGCAATGACCATTTGGACGGCAGGTCCAATAATGCCTCCTGTATCGCAGGTCATACCCTGAAGCGGCACGGTTTTAAGAAGGCAATTCAAGCAAGGCGTCTTGCCGGGAATAATTGAAAAGCTCATCCCAAAGCTGCCAACGCAAGCCCCGTAAATCCAGGGAATCTTATATTTTTGCGAGATATCGTTAATCGCCATTCTCGTTTCAAAATTGTCGGTTGCATCGATGATCAAATCGACGCCCTCCGCAAGCTCGGCCAATTTTTCCGGATTGGCATCGGCAATATAGGCATGGATCTCGACTTCGGAATTAATCGCTTTAAGTCTTTTTTCCGCAGCAGCTGCCTTAGGAAGCTTTTCTGCAACATCCTCTTCCGTGTAAAGCTGCTGCCTTTGGAGATTGCTCGACTCTACATAATCCCTATCGACAATGGTCAGCCGGCCTACACCAGCTCTCACCATCATTTCAGCATTCCCAGACCCAAGTGCACCGGCACCAATCATCAAAACATGCTTGCTGCGGATCTTCTCCTGACCGGACTTGCCGATAGGAGGAAACAGCGTCTGGCGTGAATATCTTTCTGACATATTAATCCCTCCTCAAGCACTGAAAACGAAAGGTTGAGCTCTTTTCAAAATCACAATTCTGTTAAAAAGCACAAGCGCCCTGACCGCATACTTACCGATAGGCCGCCCCAACTCAGGTAAAAGGAATGGGCGTGCCTCTGGTCTGCAGGGCAAGGCGCTGTTTAGATGTATTTATATCAGCCTCCTGATACAGGCGGGATGAAGGCGATTGTATCTCCATCTTTGATGACTTCCTCATTGGAGGAAAATTCTTCGTTGATGGCAGTCATTGAATTATCTAATTTTTGAACCTGATATTTTTCAGAAATGATTTCCTTTAGCTCGGCAACTGTTTTTCCGGCTGCTTCGATTTCCACTGATTCATGGCCAGCTTCATCACGCAGATGGGCAAAGAATAATACTTTATTCATTGAGATCCTTCTCCTCCGGTTTTCCTGTCGGGTAAGGGACAGTTTCTAGTTGATTTCCGACCCATTCCTGGCCGTCTTCCCAATGCTCCTTTTTCCAGATTGGGACTATTTCCTTGATGCGTTCGATTGCATACCGATTCGCTTCATACGCATCATTTCGGTGAGGGGTTGAAACGGCAATGACCACCGCGATATCAGTGATGTCAAGCCTGCCGACACGATGGGTAATCGCAACCTGGGCGCCATTCCAGCGCTCCTGGATTTCCGTGCCGATCTGCTCCAGCTTCTTAACGGCCATTGGCTCATACGCATCATATATAAGGTAAAGTGTCTTCTTCCCCTTCGTCATTTCGCGGACAGTTCCAATGAATGTAGTGATTGCTCCCGCATCACGCTGAATCACTTTATCTATGACTGATTGAGTGTTAATTGGTTCTCTTGCTATTTCATAATTCATTCATTTCACCTCAATAAATTGATCCGTTATCAGGCTGCTTTTTCAAGAAAAGAAGCTCTGCATAGGCTGCTGACACCATTCTTTTCAAGGGCATTTCTTTTGTATTATAAATCAGTGCCCTATATTAGAAAGTAAAAAGTATGAAACTTTCATGAATTTTTTAAAGACTTTTTCTTAAAATTTATTGCTTTCACAATCAAAAGCAAAACCGGCTTCTGGATTTTTACTTTTACTTATGGATTCTTGGTTCAGGGCCTGCTCGAAAAGATCTCCGAATACAATTATTCGAAAAGCAACAATAATGCGCAAACAGCCTTTTTAAAAATGCCTTGGCTCTGGATTTTCTACTACCGCATAGCCGCCAATTTTTGCAACCTCTGCCTTGAAAGCATTGGACTGGATTACGGACCTTAACCAGATTCCCTTTTCGCTTTCATAAAATGCTTTTGTCATCAGCAAATCATAGCTTTCATCAGCAACTGGGATAAAATCAAGCCCCATTGCTTTAGCTGCAGGGAAGATTCCCAAACCAGCCGCGTTTCCATTTCCCTTCACCTCAGCTGCGACGCTTAAGTGTGAGAACATTTCACGGTCATAGCCATTGACTTGTTCTGGGGAAAGCCCAGCTTCTTTTATCAATAAATCAAACAGGATCCTCGTTCCAGCACCTTTTTGCCTATTGGCAAAGTCTGCGCCTTTGACCGCAAGATCACTGACATTTTCAATTCCAAGCGGATTGCCTTTCGGCAGCATCCAGCCTTGTGTTCTTTTTAAGAATGGGTAAAGGACTGCGTCTTGCCCGGCAAGTAATTTTTTCACATAGGAAACATTGTACTCCTTCGTTTCCGGGTCAAGTAAATGAATGCCCGCTACATGGGCTTCCCCTTTTCTGATTGCCATTAAACCGGCCATGCTGCCAACATGGGAAGATACAATTTTCATGTCGTTACGCTGTTTTTTCAGCTGTGATGACAATAGGTCGATGGTTAAATCGTGGCTGCCGCTGAACACAATGGCATTCTTGATTTCTTCGGCTGACCTGAAGAGCTCCAACTCGACCATATCACCCTGTTCGTATCCCAGCTGATCTGGCGGCACGACCAGCATACCATCTGCCCTCACCAGCGACATCGTGACGCCTGCCGCGCGAGTGAGCGGATTTGCGACAAATTGTCCATCCACATAGCCGATATTCATTCTGACAAAGTCCTCTGCCCCCATTGTGGAGACAATCCTGCGGCCCAGCTTCACTTGCAATGTTGGCCTTTTGGGTTCAGGGATCTGCAAGTACTTGCAAACCAACGGCCTTACAAACCATTCAAGCGCCAGATAGGCTGACACTGGATATCCCGGTACTCCGACTACTACCTTATCTTTAATTTTGCCGAGGATGACTGGTTTCCCTGGTCTTGTTGCGACGCCATGGGTAAATACGGTGCCCAGTTCCTCGAGTATGTGTACTGTATAATCCTTCGAACCTGCAGAAGAGCCTGCATTGATAACAACAATATCAGATGTCTCAACGGCCTTCAGCAAAGCCTCTTTAATCTTTTCCGGCTCATCTTTTACGATTGGATGAAGATACGGATTTCCGCCCCAATCTTCGATATATGAGCTGAAAACGGTGCCATTGAATTCAATGATCCTTCCTGAAGATAGCGACGCATCGGCACTGACAAGTTCGTTTCCAGTCGGAATAATCGTTACCAGCGGCTTCTTGACGACGCTGACCTCCGTAACCTGGGCGGCAAGGAGGGCCCCGAGATCTGCCGGCCTCAATTCATGCCCCTGTGTGAACAGCATTTCCTCCTGGACGATATCTTCCCCGATTGGGCGGATATGCTGCCACGGCGTTGCCGGTTCGATAACTTCAATTGTATCTTCATCAATCACG
>DMSR01000204.1:991-7753 GCA_003457145.1 Bacillus sp. (in: firmicutes) | reverse complement strand
GAAGAAAAGCAGCGTTATCGCTGGCTTGCCCAGAAAGCGGCCCGTGCTGTAGAAGAAACTGCCCGAGAAATCAGCCAGGGCATGACGGAGTTTGAAATACAGGCGCATTTAGCATCAAAAGTAATAAAAGATGGCATCAACCCACATGTGATTCTCGTATCAACTGATGACCGTGTCTTTAAGTACCGCCATCCGATTCCTACAGAAAAAAAGCTTGAAAACTATGCGATGATTGTCATTTGTGCAGAGAAATGGGGGTTGATCGCAAATGCGACTCGTTTTGTCCACTTTGGTCCTCTGCCAACTGAAATTGAGGGAAATAAGCACAAGCTGGTAAATATTGATATTGCTATGAATCGAGCCACCAGGCCGGGGGCACAAATTAAAGATGTCCTTGAAAAGGGCTTTGAAAAATACCGTGAAGCCGGACACGGCGATGATTGGAAATTCCTGCATCAGGGAGGCCCGACTGGCTATGAGACCCGTGAGTTCTTAGCAATTCCAGATGGTCCCGGCCTCGTTCATGAAAACCAGGCGTTTGCATGGAATCCGGCGATTAGGGGCATAAAATCCGAGGATACCATCCTTGTAGGCAAAGAGGAAAATGAAATTATCACGCATACAGGTGAATGGGTTTATATCGAAGTTGAGGCAGGCGGAAAAAAATATCTACGCCCTGATATATTGATAAGGGAGTAGGACTGGCAAGGCGGTGCACCTTTTTGGGGGTGCGCCCTTTCTTTTTTGGAATTTCTGATAGAACTGAAACAGGAGCACTGCAATGGTCGGCAGGTGCTCCTTCACTTTTTGTTTACTATTTTTTACATGAATGCTAGTAAATTAGACGCAATTAGGTGAATGCGTGTTGTGTTTCGGAGGGACTTTCATTTAAAACCGCTATTGTGTCTTTAAGAACCTATTTTAAGATAGGTGCTGCAGATTTTTCTTCACTAGGCACTTGATTCTTGATTGTCGGCCAGCCGTCTTTCCAGATGAGCGGATCGATCATCAGCGGCCTCCTTGTTACGCCGTTAACTAGCTTAGGTTCATTTTTATCAATTGCGTGGTAAATCATCCAGTCAGTTCCTTCATCGTCTGTGATGATGGCGTTATGTCCAGGTCCGGCAAATGTATCTCCTTTTAAAAGGATAGGAGTCCCTTCACTGTACATGATCTCATTTCCTGCTTGATCGAGATAGGGTCCGGTAATCGAATTGGAACGGGCAACTCCGACGCGATAGGTACTCTCTGCACCCTCACAGCATGAACCAATCGATCCAAAGAAGTAATAATACTCATCGCGTTTGATAATGTAAGGCGCCTCAAACGCATTTCCAGCTATTTGCTGCGGTTCCCCTTTCACCTTGAGGCCGTCTTTTACGAGCTCAATGGCATATATTCCATGAAAGCTTCCCCAAAAAAGATAGAGGGTACCCTGGTCATCATAGAAAAATGAATCAATGGAATTGTCGACCCCGATATCCTTGCTCCTGAAAAGTGGGCCGACATCTTCGAAAGGTCCTTCAGGCTGATCGCTGATTGCCACCCCGATTCCAGGGTTTTCATCACCCCATGTAGACATGGAGTAATAAAGGAGATATTTGCCATTATGGTAGACAATATCGGGTGCCCATAAGCCACCTTCCTTCCAGTTAGGCTTTTTTACTGCCTCGAATGCTTCACCGATATATTCCCAGTCTACGAGATTCTTAGATTTAATGACTGGAATGTAACGGGGCCCCCAGCCATCGCCCCAGTTATCCTCCGTTCCATATACATAAAAATAGCCATCCTTGCCCTTTATAATCGACGGATCCGCAATGACCGGCTCAAACACAGGGTTTTGATAGCTGGGTCCGCTGATGTTCTTCGCCACTTCTTCTGGATTTTCCTTTGCACTACACCTGAANNTCCTTTGCACTACACCCTGTTAACGTTAGGAAGCCCAGGAGGACTACCGAGACCATTTGCTTCAATTCTTTCACTCCTTTTAATTATCCGAAACTTTTTTAATTTAATTTATTAATTCAATTAATAGTCTACTGGAAAATCCTAAAAAAACAATATGTTTGCTAAATGCACGAACGATATTTACAAACATTTCAATCTATTATAGAATATCTGTATATACATGAAGGGGTTTTTCGTGGAAATGAAGCAATTATTCAAAAATATCAATTATGAAAACGTTGACAAAAAGAGGATGAGAGATTATTCTATTAGTAGAAAGTAAATTAATTTAATTAACTTTGAAAGCACCAGCAAATCTTAAGGAAAACGCTTACCAACAGCGTAATACTTCCATTTTTTCCGAGGAGGAAACAACCATGAAGAAGAAGAAATTTCTTGGTATTGCAATGACGGCAGCCTTAACGCTAGGCTCTCTAGCAGCATGTTCAGGTGGAGAAAGTAAAGATGAAGCTAATGGCAATAAAAGTGGGGATGGTACAACAGTAACATTCTGGGCCCCATTCAGCGGTCCTGATGGCCCTAGAATGAAAACGATCGTCGAGGAGTATAATAAATCCCAGGATGAAGTAAATGTTGATTTCCAGATTGTTCCGCAATCGGAATACTATAAGACTGTCGACCTAGCAATGTCCGGTCAGAAAAACACGCCGGACGTCATGATCATGCATGGGGATCAGATTCCAACTTATGCAGAAAAAAACCTTCTGAAGGATGTTACTGAAACAGCGGAAAAGGCAGAAATCACTGAAGACGAATATTCAGAAACTGCCTGGACAGGAGCGCAAATTGACGGCAAGCAGTATGGAATTCCGTTAGATATCCACCCGCTTGTGTTCTATTATAATAAGGATATGTTTGAAGCAGCAGGACTTGATCCTGAGAACCCGCCAACAAACCGCGAAGAGTTCTTGGCTGCGGCGAAAAAAATGACAGATGCATCTAAAAATCAGTATGGATTTGTTGTTCCGACACTTTGGCCAAACCAATTTATTTTCCCGACAATTGTTGCTCAAAATGGCGGCGAACTTATTGAAGAAGGCAAAGTAAAGTATGACAGCCCAGAAGCGGTAGAAGCTCTGGCTTTCTTGACTGACCTGATTACAGAGGAGAAAGTTTCTCCGCCAAACGTACAACAGGACGGAGAGGTAACATTATTCCTTCAAGGCAAGAACGGTATGCACTTGAATGGCCCATGGATGATGGAGCAATGGGAAAAAGCAAAAATCAACTATGGGGTAGCACCTGTTCCGCAGTTGGGAACGGAAAAGCAGGCGGTTTATGGAAACTCACATAACTTTGTCATCCCTGCAGCAGTTGAAGATGAGAAGACGCTTGAAGCAACAACAGATTTCTTGAAATACGTAGCAGATAATTCGATGGAATGGGCAAAATCAGGGATGGCCCCTACTTCAAAAGCTGTTTATGAAAGCCCTGAATTCCAGGAGATGAAACAGCAGCCACAGGTTGCGAAGCAGTTTGAATACACTGTATTCTCACCGCAAATCTCCAACTGGGGCCAGGTTTCTGAGCCGCTTTGGCAGGAGGTTAACCTCGCATTGCTAGGAAAGAAAGACCCGAAACAAGCGATGGAAGATGCAGCGAAAAAAGCAGAGCAGCTATTAAATAAGTAATTCTTTTTCAGGGAGGCGGGCAGGAGATAGAATACCTGTCCGCCTCTAAAAATTTAAGCGGTTTAAATATTACTGAAAGGGGGAGAGCGTAAATGCAAAAGACAAGCTGGAAATCAAAGCTAACATCAAGTTTATTCGTTCTTCCATACTTATTCTTGTTTACGATTTTCCTGTTAATCCCGATACTTTATGGGGCCTGGATGAGCTTGCATAACTGGGACCTGTTATCTCCAACGCATGATTTCGTAGGGTTAAAGAATTTCAAGAACATCTTCAATCCGGACTCCTATCTAAATTCACTTTTTTTTGATGGCTTAAAAAATACTCTCCAATTTGTTATTTACAGTGTTCCATTATTGATTGTTGTTGGCCTAGGGCTGGCTATGCTTGTTAACAGCCTGCCTGGAAGGTGGAAGGGCTTCTTCCGGACCGTTTACTTTGTGCCATACGCAGTGTCAGTATCTGTTGTAGCGATCATCTGGCTTTTNNATTAATCAATTCTTATTTACTTAATATGGGACTGCCGGTCATTCCATGGCTGACAGACCTTCCGTGGGCGTGGATTTCGATTGTTATTGCGACTCTCTGGTGGACCATCGGCTTCAATATGGTAATCTTCATTAACGCGCTGAATGATGTTCCGGAGGAATTATATGAAGCAGGCGAATTGGATGGGGCTTCGCGCTGGCAGAGGTTCAGGCATATTACATTGCCAACGATCCAGCCAACCATGCTATTTGTCATGATCACCTCAACAATTGCCTCGTTTAACATTTATGGACAGCCGTTCTTGATGACAAGAGGCGGACCTGGTGACTCAACAAAAGTATTATTGATGAATATCGTTGACGAAGCATTCAGGCAGCGGCAATTAGGCAACTCTGCTGCAATGTCACTCTTGATGGCTATGCTGATGATTATCATCTCTATCGTCCAATTCAAATTAACGAAAGTAAAGGAGTAGTTCAACATGAGAAGCAAACCGTTCTCTATTTTTATCATCGTTGTTGCGATCGTTGTTGCCCTCTTCTTTATGGCACCCCTGCTCTGGATGATTGCCACCTCTTTCAAGAGCGACTTTGAGGCATTTACAGCCGGTATTAAGTGGCTCCCGGAAGAGTTCACACTAGAAAACTACTTATACAGCCTCGGGTTAGGGGATGTGGCCGGAGATGTCCCGGTGCTCAAATGGATGGGGAATTCATTGTTTGTCGGAGTGACAGGAACATTGCTGGTACTGACTGTCGATACGCTTGCGGCATACGGGCTGGCAAGACTTGATGTTCCCTTTAAGAAATTCTTTATCAGCATGTTCATTGGATCGATGATGATCCCCTGGGTCATTACCTTCCTGCCGTTATATATGCAATTTAGTAATTTTGGCTTGCTGAATACGTACGCTGTCCTGATCCTGCCGTACTCAGCAAATGCGTTTGGTGTCTTCCTGCTCTACCAATTTTTCAAAGGGTTTCCGAAATCGCTTGAAGAGGCAGCACACTTGGATGGCGCCAACAAATGGCAAGTGTTCACGCAAGTTGTCCTGCCATCTGCGCGTCCCATTATCTGGACACTAGCCATCTTTACGTTCATGGGAATTTATAATGACTTCCTGTGGCCACTCGTTACGACTAATTCTCCTGAAATGCGTACAATCACTACAGGTATTGCTGTGATGCAGCAGGGAAGCTTTGTCTCCTCGCCGGGCCGGTTGATGGCTTTGACTTCGATCGCGACCATTCCAGCTGTTCTTCTTTTCGTAGTTGGGCAGCGAGCATTTATTAAAGGTGTAACACAATCTGGCATCAAGTAACTTCTGATTTTGAAAGGATGGGTAATATGTCTTTGCCTCGCAATGAGTATCCGCGCCCGCAATTTGTGCGTAATGAATGGGTAAATCTAAATGGAAAATGGGATTTTGCCTTTGATGATGAAAATAAAGGTCTTACAGACAAGTGGTATTTAGACTTTCCGGCAGGCCAAACCATCAATGTACCGTTTGCCTACCAAACAAAATTAAGTGGTATAGATGATCCTTCCTTCCATGACGTTGTCTGGTACCGCCGCAGCCTTGAAATCCCAGAAAATTGGAGCGGAAAGCAGATCATACTCCATTTTGGAGCGGTTGATTACAAAGCATGGGTCTATGTAAATGGTGAGCTGGCCATATTCCATGAGGGCGGAAATGTTCCATTTTATGCAAATATCACGCATCTCCTGAAAGAAGGAGAGCAGGAAGTTACCGTCAGGGTGGAAGATCCATCTGAGGACGTGACGATTCCAAGGGGAAAACAGTATTGGCACGAACAGTCAGAGTCAATCTTTTATACAAGGACAACGGGGATTTGGCAGACGGTGTGGATGGAGCCAATTGAATCTACGAGTATTTCTGCAATCAGGTGGACACCGGATATTGACAGGGGAGACATCGAGCTGGAGTTTGATGTCAATGGCAGACTGGCTGATGATCTATCATTGCAGGTGGAAATCGATTTTAACGGCAGGAAAGTCGTGTCAGACATTGTCAGCATCATTGAAACGTATAATAAGCGAAGCTTTAACGTGAGAAACCGTTTTACGGACCGAAGCAACATCCATGGGCCTGGCTGGTACTGGTCCCCCGAGCATCCTAACCTTTTTGATGTAAAATTGACCCTGAAAGCCGGGGACACAGTACTCGATGTAATTGACAGTTATTTCGGCATGCGCAAGGTATCGATTGAAAATGGAGTTTTCATGCTCAACAATATGCCTTACTATCAAAAGCTTGTCCTCGATCAGGGCTATTTCCCGGAAGGACTGCTGACGGCCCCGACAGACGAAGACCTGAAGAACGATATCGTACTTGCTAAAGAAATGGGCTTCAATGGTGCAAGAAAGCACCAGAAGGTAGAAGATCCGCGATTCCTTTATTGGGCTGACAAGCTTGGTTACTTAGTCTGGGGAGAGATGGCAAATGCATCTGAATACAGTGAAGAAGCGGCAAGGCGGCTGGCGACTGAGTGGTTTGAAGTCGTAAGGCGCGATTACAGCCATCCGTCCATCATCGTCTGGCTGCCATTGAATGAAAGCTGGGGCATTTCACGTGTAGCCTATGACAAGCATCAGCAGGCGCACGCGACGTCAATGTACTGGCAGACGAAGTCGATCGATCAAACCCGGC